>CALMWO010000251.1 GCA_937873805.1 uncultured Hyphomonadaceae bacterium | reverse complement strand
GGGCGCCAGCCCTGTCCGGTTCGACACGCGGAACACATGCGTATCGACTGCGATCGTCGCCTCGCCATAGACCTCGTTCAGCACCACGCTCGCCGTCTTGTGGCCGACCCCCGGCAGCTCTTCCAGTTCCTCGCGCGAGCGAGGCGTCACGCCGCCATGCTTGTCGAGGATCAGTTGCGACAGGGCGACGACATTCTTCGCCTTGTTGCGCCACAGCCCGATCGTGCGGATGTGTTCGGCCACGCCGGCCTCGCCCAGCTTCACCATTTTCGCAGGCGTGTTGGCCGCCTTGAACAGCCCCCTGGTCGCCTTGTTCACCGACACGTCGGTCGCCTGCGCCGACAGCGCCACGGCGACCACCAGCGTGAACGGATCGCTGTATTCCAGCTCGGTCTTGGGGTCGGGCCGCTCCTTGGCAAGCCGCCGATAAAGCTCCGCCGCTTTCTCGGGCGGGAAGCCCTTGGCCTTCGCAACTGTCTTTTTCTTCACGCCCGCCTTCGCCATGGACGCAACCTAATGCAGCGCCCTAACTTGTCATCCCGCAGGCTTGCGATCCCCCACAGCCATCCTAAGATTCCAGTCCATGTCGACCATCTATCTCGACGCAACGCTTGAGCCGCCCCGCTCGCTCAGCCCACGCGGTTTCAACCGCGTCATGCTGGGGCTTGGCGCGTTCAGTTTTCTGACCAGCGTCGCCTTTCTGGCGGCCGGTGCATGGCCCGTTGTCGGCTTCCTGGGCCTAGAAATCCTCCTGCTCTGGCTGGTCTTTCGCTATTCCTTCCGCGCCCAGCGGGCCCGCACCTATGTCCGCGTCACCGCAGAGGCGGTCGATGTCCGCAAGATCGATGGCTGGGGCCGGGAGCGCCGCGCCAGCCTTGCCGCCCACTTTGCGCGCGTCGAGTTTGATCGCGCCGCCGATGGGCCCAATGCGCTGCGCGTAGCCGCCTCGCAAAGAGCTTACGTTGTCGGCGAATTCCTCACCCCTCGCGAGCGCGAAACCTTCGCACGCCGCCTTGCACAGGCGATCAGCGACGCTCGCCGCGAACGCAACACCGGAGAAGCCTGATGAGTGTCGAATTCCTGCATGCCATGATCCGCGTCGGCGACATCGATGCAGCAACGAAATTCTTCTGTGACGGCCTCGGCCTGACGGAAGTTCGGCGCAACGATTACCCGCAGGGCAAATACACGCTCGTCTTTCTGGCGTCGCCTGAAGACGTCACGCGCTCCGGCTGGAACGGCGAGGGCAAACTTCCAGCGGGCCTTCCGATGGTCGAGCTCACCTACAACTGGGACGAGAAGGACTACGCCGGCGGTCGTAATTTCGGACATCTCGCCTATAGGGTCGCCGATATCTACGCGGCCTGTGAGCGCTTCCAGAAAATGGGCGTGACGATCAACCGTCCGCCGCGCGATGGCCGCATGGCTTTCGTGAGATCGCCTGACGGCATCTCGATCGAGTTGCTGCAGAAGGGTGAGGCGAAGCCGCCTGCCGAACCTTGGGCCTCCGCGCCGAATATCGGAAGCTGGTAGGCGCTACTATCTCTTTGCCGGCTTGAGCGGCTTCGGCGTTTTCACCTTCGGAGCACGCTTGGGCTTCTCGGCTTTGGGAGGCTTCGCGACCTTCGCGGGCTTCACCGGCTTTTCCTTCACGGGCTTGACCGGTTTCGCGGGCTTCGGCGCGGGCTTGGTCTTCATAGGCTTGCCTTTGCCTCTCACAAAGGCAGGCGCACGCAGGGCCTCTTCCGGTGGGCGTTGAAATCCACCCAGCTGCGCTTCAAGCGCTTCCGCAATCGCCAGTACGTCGAGGTCGCCGCCCTCAGGTCCGATGATCTGCACGCCGCACGGCAGCTCACCCGGCCGGCGCGGCACAGGGATCACGACGGACGGCAAGTGACACACCGTCGCCAGCGCAATCCAGGCGTGGAACATGTGATACGGCGTCGTCTTGCCATCGACCGTCATCAGACGCGTAACCGCATCACCGCTCTCGACATGCTCGAAGGCCGTCGTCGGCGACACGGGCGTGATGATCGCATGCCAGCGTGAGAAAAACTCCGACATGGTCCGCTTAAGCCGCCGCCGCGTCTCGTCGGCCTTCAGCCAGTCATGGTGTGTCGCTGCGGAGTAGAGCGCCCACTTGCCACGCGAGAAGGGTTCGCCCCGCGCCATAAGCTTGGCGATCGGTCGCCCCGCCTCCAGCGCCTTCACCAGTGGCGTGGGCATGTCGCTGGCCAGGATCGGCAGCAGCAGCTGGAGATAGAGATCGATCAGCGCGTTGCCATCGATATCCGGCTTGGCCACCAGAACCTGCGCGCCCGCCTCCGCCGCAGCCTCCGCTGCAACTTCGACGGCCGATGTGCATTCGCCCGAAACCGGGAAAGCCTTGTCTTCAGCCCAGATGCCGATCCGCCGCGCCTTCAGGCTCGATTTGCGCGGCAGCGGCGTCACCGGCTGGTCGGTCAGCACCTGGAACATCAAGCGCAGGTCGGCGACGTCCCGCGCCATTGGCCCCGCCACGTTGAGATCGCGCACGGCCAGTGAGCCCGGCGCGGGTGGCACATGCCCGATGATCGGCGTGCGCCCATAAGTCGGCTTCAGCGCGGCGACGCCACAGAAGTGCGCGGGCAGGCGCAGGCTGCCGCCAATGTCGGACCCCAGCTCCAACGACGTGACCCCGGTCGCCAGCGCTGCCGCTGCGCCGCCAGAGCTGCCGCCGGGTGTGCGGCTGAGGTCCCACGGATTCGAGGTGCGCCCATGCACGGGATTGTAGGTCTGATTGTCGCCCGCGAGATAAGGCGTGTTGGTCTTGCCCCAGATCACCGCGCCCGCAGCTCTCAACCGTGCCACGGCAGCAGCATCCGCGGTCTTCGCGGGGCGGTTCGCATATTCGGGCGCGCCGGATGTGGCGGGCATGCCCTCGACGTCGAATGTGTCCTTGATGGTGATCGGCAGGCCGTGCAGCGGCCCCGCCGGAATGCCGGCCTTGAGCAGCCGGTCGAGTTCCGCCGCCCGCGTCCGCGCGCCCTCAAGGTCGGTGCGAACCACTGCATTGATCGCCGGGTTCACGACGCCCGAGCGCGCGATATGTTCTTCCAGCAGGTCAGCCGCACTCACCTGGCCCAGCGCGAGCTGGTCCAGCTGCATGCGCGCTGAAGCAAAGATATGAGGCGCTTGCGTCATCCCGCGCCAAGTCCCCGTTGTCGCGTTCCCACCGACCGCCTTTTCGACGGCTTCATCGCATCGTCTATGTGCGCAGGGCGCCACAATCAAAGTGAAAGCCGGGAAATATTCTGTAACCAGACCGCGAGCTAAAGGCCCAGAACGTCGCGCATTGTGTAGAGCCCGGGCTTTTGCCCCACGGCCCACTTCGCCGCCGCCAGCGCGCCCTTGGCGAAGATCGCCCGATCGAGCGCGCGATG
>CALMWO010000250.1 GCA_937873805.1 uncultured Hyphomonadaceae bacterium | reverse complement strand
CTTGCGATAAATGACGAGGCCGTTCGCCTGGGTGCACATGCGGGCCGACACATTGCCATGCAGATCGAGCACGGCAAAGAGCGGCAGGCGGGCCGCTCCGGGCAGAGCGCGGAGACGGGTCAGGAGTTCGCCTTCGACGTCGTCGATTGAGCGGGTCGCCATCGCACCGTGCAGGACAAGGAAGATGGCATCGACGCCCTGGGCCAGCTCGCAAGCGGCCTTTGACGCTCGAACAGGATGTAACTTGCGCCAAACGGCGATGTTGACTGTCTGCGTTGCCATGCTGGCCGGCTGTACGCCGGCCACTGGTGTTTCCCGGAACAGTCCATATGGCGCCGACAGCCATGGTCAGGGCGTGGACGGCATGACCGTCGGCCACCGGCTGATGGCCGCGGGCGAGCCTGAACTGGCGCTCAAGGCCTATCTGCGCGGCGCCGGAGAAGTGGGGATCAACGCCGATGTGCTCTCCTCCATCGGTTCCGCCAACCTCGCGCTTGGACGGCTTGGCCAGGCCGAAAAAATCCTCCGCCGCGCTTTGGAGCTCGACCCGAATTTCGTGCCCGCGCTCAACAACCTCGGCGTCGTCCTGATGGAGCAGGACAATTACGGCGAGGCGCGCGTCATGTTCCAGAAGGCCTTCGCGCTGGATAGTGGCGAAACGGACTCGATCCGCGAAAATCTGATGCTCGCTATCGCACGAAGCGAGGCGAGTGTGTATGATCCGACCCAAGAAGAAGAAAAAGGCGGGTTCCGTCTCGTCCGGCAGGAAAAGGGTAAGTTCGTCCTTCTCTCCGATCTCTAGACGGCAACGCGCTCGGTGAAGTTACGGGCAGTCAACAAAAAGGACGCTGAAGATGCGCCATCCGGTTTCCATCATGCTGTGCCTTGGCGGCGCAGTGTTCTTGTCCGCCTGTCAGGACAATTCTGACGCACAGGTGCAAAGGGCCCTCAAGGACGTCAACGTCATCGACGAATCCAACCTCAACGACGTGATGCTCTCGGTCGCCGACCCGAATGAGGCGGTCGAGTACTTCACCCGCACCCTGGAACAGAACCCCAACCGCATCGACGTGATGCGCGGACTGGCGCGGTCGCTGATCCGGGCGCAGAAGACCACCGAATCCGCCCAGGTCTGGCGGCAGGTCGTGGCCCATCCCGAAGCCACGCCCGAAGATCGCGTGATGCTGGCCGATGCGCTGATCCGGTCGAGCCAGTGGGCCGAGGCGAAGGCCGAGCTGAACCAGATCCCGCCGACGCACGAAAGCTTCGACCGCTACCGTCTCGAAGCGATGATCGCGGATTCGGACAAGAACTGGAAGAAGGCCGACAGCTTCTACGAAACCGCAGCCGGGCTGACCACCACCCCGGCGGGTGTCCTGAACAACTGGGGTTTCTCGAAGCTGACGCGGGGTGACACGCAGGGCGCCGAAAAGCTATTCGTCGAGGCGCTGACCTACGATCCGCAGCTTTTTACCGCAAAGAAC
>CALMWO010000249.1 GCA_937873805.1 uncultured Hyphomonadaceae bacterium | reverse complement strand
CCATCCACGATGGGGAAGCGGCCAACATAGGTGTGGGCTGCGCCCGCGATGCGGAACACGTTGTACGTGTCATCGCCCTGAGATGACGCGATCAGATACTTCGCGCCCTTGTCCCGGATGATGGTCAGGCCTTCGACGTCATCCGTGATGCGCTTCTTGTCCACCTTCGCGATGCTCTCCGGCGTATCGCTCGAGCCCGGCGCGAGGTTCCAGCGCCAGATGCCGACATCTTCCTCGCCGAGATAGAGATTGCCCGTCGCATCATCGACCACGCAACCTTCCGGCTGGCTGCCGACTTTCAGCGTCCGCTCGAGCTTCACCGCAGGCGCGCCATTGGCGTCAACGGTCACCGTCCAGATACGCACTTCGCCCGACTTGGCGTCGGCGATCAGCTGAAACTGCCCGTTATAATTGCCGACGCAGAAGCCGTATGGCTCGTAATCACCCGTTGTGATGAAGCCCCACTCCTTCGTCTCCAGCGTCGCCGGATCGAGCAGATACGTATAGAGCCCGAGCTTCTCGTCAGCCGAAGCGCCGACCAGCACATAGTCCTTGCCCCCGACCTTGAAGCCGGAACGCAGATCCACATTGTTCAGCGCCCCGCTCGGGAAGAACTGCCGCACAGTGCCGTCCATGTTGTGAACATAAAGGCCATCCGTCTTGTCCGTGCCGAACATCACCGCGCGCTTTGTATCGGCGGGATCAGCCCAGAAAGCCGGATCATCTGCATCCACCTGCCCGTCCGTCGTGACGATCGTCTCAACCGACGCCTTCACAAGAACCGGCGGCTCGCCATTGGCCCAGCGCGGCCCCGTGGCGCAGGCGCCCGCCAGCAATGTCAGTCCAAGAACGGCAGCACGTTTCATGGCGGTCCTCGATGGAATGGCGTCACGAAGAAAGAGAATGGCCCCGCGCTCATGACGAGGGCGGGGCCAGTTGGGAGATGACAGTCTAGAACGAGTAACGTCCGATGATCTGATAGACCGGGCCGGCTTCTTCACGCTCGAGCTCGTACTCGTCGTCGATCGATCCGGCCATCTGGTTCGCGAGCAGCGCGTACTTGCGGAACGATTCTTCCTTCTCGGAGTCGAGCAGGTTCGAGCCGACGAAGCGCACGGTGAAATTGTCGCCGAACGATTTCTCGACGAACACTTCAAGGTCGGCGCCGTAGGACGTGACAACTTCCTCGCCGACGACGCGGCTCTCGGCATCGCCCTGTTTGCGGTAGGTGGCGCCGAAGGCGGCGTCCCATGCCGAAATGTCATGAATGAAACCGAAGTTGTAGACGTATTCGGATTGGCTGTTGAAGCGGCGCGAGCCGAACTCATCGTCGACATTGCTGTCGAGCCACGAATAGTTGGCGAACACGCCCGTATCCGGCAGGCCGAAGACCGACAGGTCTGACGACAGGTCGAACTCCACGCCAAAGACTTCGCCATTGCCCGTGTTGCGAACGCCGAAGATGTAGGCGAGATCATCCGGGGCATCGTTGGCCGAGCCTTCTGCGCCGGTGTTGTAGATCTCGATCAGATCTTTCACATCGCGGAAGAAGAAGTTGATGCCCGCAATACCGGATTTGCCGAGCTGATGCTCGTAGCCGAGATCGAGACCCCAGGCTGTCTCGGGCTTGAGGTCCGGGTTGCCCTGGAAGTCATTGGCGCCGAGCTCTTCTTCGCGGACGCCCGCGAACAGGAATTCGAACGGGGCGTTGCGGACGGTGCGGGCGACTGAACCGCGGATGCGGCCAGCGTCCGAGACCTCCAGATCGAAGTGAGCCGACGGCAGGAGCGTCGTTTCATCCCGCTCGTCGCCATCCACTTCCAGCGTCATGTTCTCGACGCGGAGGCCAGCTTCCCAGCTGAGCGGACCGTTGTCGCCGCGAACCAGCGCGTATGGGTCGATGTTGGTGCGCTTGATGTTGCTGGTCGTGTAGATGATCGTAGGGTCTGTGTAGCCAGGCACGCCAGCACCGCTAGCGTTTGCGATGCGGGCGGCCGCGCCGGGAATGTTGGTGCGGAACCGGCCATCGCCCAGCGTGGTGTCGCGTTCTTTCTGCTTGAACTGCAGGCCAGCCTGGAACTCCAGATCGCCGAACATGCGCTCGTGATCGATCTTGGCCTTGACCTCGTTGTCGTCGATCGCGAACGGCGCCAGATCGCGCGTGAAGCGGTCGGCTTCCGGATAGACGATGGCGTCGCGAGAATATTCCATCTCGTTCTCGAACTCGAACGTGTCGTCCTTGAACGAGGCGTAGCCAAGCTTGAAGGAGGTCTTGCCGCCGAACGCCTCGAGCTTGTAGCCGCCATTCACCGAGAAGCTTTCCTGATCGATGTCGACATCGTTGCTGTTGACGACGTCGATATTGTTCAGCGCTTCAACGCCGTCGCGGTATTCGATCGAGTCTTCGTCCTGGAAGCGCTCGGTCTTCACGTAAAAGCCGTCGAGGGTGAATTCGCCATTCTCGCCAACAGGCGTTTCCCAGGCGAAGTTCGCCGAGTAATCCGTGCCGTCGCGCGTATCGCGCTGGAGCTCGCTGTTGTTCAGGTCTTCGCCAACATCGTCATAGCGCAGCGACGTCTTGCGCTTCGGGTTGTGACGGCCCTGCACGCTCGCGCCGAGCAGCAGGCGGCCGTCGCCGATCTTGCCGCCCCACACGGCGCCAGCCGATTCACGCACGCGACCATCATCGAACGCCAGGGCGCCGAAACGGACATAGCCGCCTTCAAGAGCATAGCCGTCTTTCAGAACGATGTTGATCGCGCCCGCCATCGCGTCGCCCGAACGGTTGGCCGAGGCCGAGCGCACGATCTCGATCTTGGAGATCAGTTCGGCCGGAATGCGATCCACGAAGAAGGCGGTATCAGCGCCGTTGCCGATCGCGCCCGACGATGAGCCGGCGCCCGGCACTTCTTCGCCATTGATCAGGATCTGCGTGTAGGCCGGATCAAGGCCGCGCAGGCGCACGCCATCCGATTCCAGCACGTCCGACAGGAAGGTGACCGACGGCACGCGCTTCAGCGCATCGCCAACCGTCAGCGGCTCAAAGCGTTGGAAATAGTCGGTGTCGTAAACGAGAACCGGCGCCGTGTCGGCGGTACGGTCGCGGTAGGCGATGCCGTTGATGACAACCACATCGCTCGCGTCGGTCACGGTGCGGTTCGCATTGCCGCTCGTGGTGACGGACTGCGGATCATCCGCCGGGCCGGACTGCGCGAATGCAGGCTGGAACGCAACCAGCGTCAGCGCGGCGCTGGCGACACCCGCCAGGTGCGAGCCCTTCAGAAACTTCGTCATCCGTACCCTCCATCATTCGATGGGCGGGCTCTAGTGATGTCTCATGACAGCGAGCACACGGTTTTGTTGTGGTTCTATGACAACCCGCCAGCCGCGCTACTGGGCCGCACCGTCATGCAACCGTTACACTTCCTTGCAGCCTGAGCGTGAGGGAGATAATACGCCGCGCATGGCACTCTCGATCATCGGCGTCGATGCGGACGACACGCTCTGGCACACGGAAACCGTGTTCCGGCTGACCCACAAGCGGTTCAACGAACTCCTGTCCGATTTCGCGGACGAGGATGCGCTGGAGGCAAAGCTCGCCGCCATCGAGCGTGAGAACATGAAGACCTATGGCTATGGCGCGAAGGGCTTCACGCTTTCCATGCTGCAGACCGCGCTGGAAGTCAGCGGCGGCAATGTCTCCACCAAAGTGATCCAGGAATTGCTGTCAGCCGGTCGCGAGATGATGACGCATCCGATCGAACCCTTGCCCGGCGTCGAGGAAGCGCTGAAGGGCCTCAAGGAACGCGGCCGCCTCGTTCTCATCACCAAGGGCGACCTCTTCCACCAGGAGAGCAAGCTCGCCGCATCAGGCCTGGGCTCGCACTTCTCGGGCGTCGAAATCGTCTCCGAGAAAACGCCTGAAATCTATACCAAGGCTTTCGCCCGCCATGGCGGTTCGGCAGAGACATCGCTGATGACCGGCAATTCGGTGAAGTCGGATATACTGCCCATGCTCGCCGCAGGCGGCTATGCAGCGCTGGTTCCCTACCCGCTGGTCTGGGAGCACGAACGCGCGGAGAAGCCCGTAGGCAATCCGCGCTATCGCGAGATCGAAACGCTCGGCGGCCTGCCGGCATGGCTGGACGAGATCAGCTAAGCGCCGCCCTCGTCCGCCGATATCATTGGCGCCAGATCACTGATGCTTCGAATGATCCACCGGCGGCGCCGCGGGAGCGGCGGGCGCAGCTGGCGCCGGAGGACGCGGCGCAGGCGGCGGCGCGCTGGGGTCGACCTGCCCCAGACCCACAACATCACCCGTCGCAATCACATGGCCTTTCAGCGGCTCGATCAGCTCGGCATAGCTCTTCGGCGCAAAGTCAGCCGACAGCGTCGTGTCGATCGCCAGAACCTGGATGTGATAGCGGTGCTTCGGCCCCGGAGGCGTGCGCGGCCCGAGATAGGGCTTGCCCGCACCCTGATAGTTCGGGCCGTAGATCGAGCCGGCCGGAATTTCTTCCGGCTTCATGCCGGCCGGCAGCTTGGTGACAGTCGCCGGAATGTTCACCACCGACCAGTGCAAGATGGGTGAACCGCGCGCCACGAAGTCAGAGTCCTGCATGATGATGGCGTAGGACTTTGTCGCTGCAGGCCCCTTGGTCCACTCAAGGCCGGGAAAGGCGTTGCCCTGATACTGCGTGTACTTGAAGTCGATATCGGCGCCTTCTTTCCAGCCCGGCGTCGTCACGGTGAGCTTCGCTGCACCGGCCGTGGCAAGCGTCACGCTCGCCAGCAGGTCCTTGCCGACTTCAACAGCCGCAGGCGGAGGCGATTGCGCGAAGGCTGGCGTCGCAACCATCATCGCGGCCGCAAGTGCTGCGACCGATGCAAAACTTCTCATGCGTGTTTCCTCGTTTTCGGCGCAGCGTGGATCACGCGAAGCGAAATCCACCTGCAGCTCTTGCCTTGCAACGGATGGGGCTCGCTACGCTCACCCCACCCTTCGATCCATTTTTAGGCGACCTACTTCGGCACAACCTTCAGAAGCCGCGCTTCCGGCCCGTCCGTGAGAAGGTAGAGCGCGCCATCGGGCCCGACATTGATGTCGCGATAGCGTTCTTTCTTGTCGGAGAATTTGATCCGCTCCTCACCCTTCACCTTCTCGCCGTCCATGGTGAGGCGTGCGACGTAGTCGGAGTTCAGACCAGCCGCGAAGATATTGCCCTTCCATTTCGGGAACAGGTCAGCGTTGTAATAGGCGAGCCCGCCGGGCGCGATCACGGGGTCCCAGTAATAGAGCGGCTGCTCCATCCCGGCCTTCACCGCGCCTTCGCCGATCTTCTTGTTCTCGGCGCCGTATTCCACGCCGTAGGTGATCGTGGGCCAGCCATAATCCTTGCCCTTGCGGGCGATGTTGATCTCGTCGCCGCCCTGCGGGCCGTGCTCAAGCTCCCACAGCTCGCCCGTCGCCGGATGCAGGAACGCGCCCTGCACGTTGCGGTGGCCGTAGGACCAGATCTCCGGCAGTGCGCCATCCTTGTTGCCGACATACGGATTGTCTTTGGGTATCGTACCGTCCGTGTTGATACGGACGATCTTGCCGAGCCCGCTCTTCAGGTCCTGCGCCTGCACGCGGCCGGCGGGGATGGATCGCTCACCCTGCGTGACGAACAGCGTGCCGTCCTTCGCGAACACAAGCCGCGAGCCATAGTGCAGCGGCGAGCTCAGCGCAGGCCGCTGGTGATAGATGACCTTCACATTCTCAAGTTTGGGCTGGGCACCATCGACCAGCTTGGCTTTCGCGACGGCGGTGTTGTTCGTGCCGTCAGCCTGCGGCTCGGAATAACTCCAGTAGATCGTCTGGTTGGTCGCGAAGTTCGGATCAAGCGCAATGTCCAGCAGGCCGGCCTGCCCGCGCGACACTACCGCCGGCACGCCATCCTTGATCGGCGGGGATACCTTGCCGTCCTTGTCGACGATGCGGAACTGCCCCGCCAGGCGCTCGGAGATCAGGAACTTTCCGCCCGGCAGGAATTCGACCGAAAAAGGCGACACAATTCCCTTGGCGACTTCCTTCACGTCATACTTGGTGTCGGTGGTCAGGGCCGGCGCACGGGTCTGCCCGGCAAACGCCGGCTTGTAGCCAGACTTGTTGCCATCGCGCGTCTCGGCCGGTGGTTGCGCCACGGCGACAAGGCCAAGGCCGACCGCGCATGCGGCGGCGGAAATCATGGCGGCTGTACGGAAACGCATAAAGCAAAGCTCCCCTGAAATTTCTGAAGTCTGGTCATCTACCTAGTGGCGAAACGCCGTAGGCACACCCTTGAACTGCATCACGCCAGCGCGAGGCGCAGCGGAAACCGCATCGAATTCGGGCCGAAAAGCTGCTTCTCCATACAATTTTCGTTATAGTTTTATAACTATATCGGCCTTGAAGGCCCGCGCCACTCAACTCACTGCGATCGTGTTGATGTAACGTCTTGCGATCCGCAGGCGTATAAAGCACGTACGACACACGGTTCCGGAGCTGTTTCCCATGCGCTTCCTCGTGCTTCTCCTCGCCCTCATCTTTTCCCCCGCCGCACTGGCGCAGGAAAAGGCTCAGGCCGTTTTTGCAGGCGGATGCTTCTGGTGCATGGAAAGCGACATGCAGCACCTGCCCGGCGTGATCTCCGTTGAGTCCGGCTACACAGGCGGCAAGGAACAGAACCCGACCTATCGTCAGGTCGCGATGCACCGCACCGGCCACTATGAATCCGTGCGCGTCACCTTCGATCCGAAGAAGATCACCTACGAACAGCTGCTCTCGCGCTACTGGCCGCTGATCGACCCGACCGATGCCTACGGGCAGTTCTGCGATCGTGGCCAGAGCTATGCGCCCGCCATCTTCGTCACGCCCGAACAGCAAGTCGCGGCCACACGCTCAAAGAGCCAGATCATCGCGTCGGGCCGCGTCAACGGCAAGGTCATCGTGCCGATCCTGCCGCTGGGTGATTTCTGGCCAGCCGAGGAATACCACCGCAACTACGCCAAGCAGAACAAGGCTGACTACGACGCCTACCGTCAGGGCTGCGGCCGCGACAGCAGGCTCGCGGAAGTGTGGAAGCCCGTGGGCTGATCTCAGCCTGTCGTCTTCGGCCCCTCGGGCCGCGTCGCCACGAACAGCGCGCATACCAGCAG
>CALMWO010000248.1 GCA_937873805.1 uncultured Hyphomonadaceae bacterium | reverse complement strand
CCCTCATCGGAGGTATTCCGGCTGAGTATCGCGCCTATCTCGAGGGTGCGCACGCCTGGCCCGCCGAAGTCAAAATTTTGGCCCGACGTTGCTCAGACAGTCCAACGCTCTTCAGTGCCAGCAAGGTCGCTGTGATCCCATGACCGCGATTGCTCCGGGCTGCCCCAGCGGTCTCTCTCTATCGGCTACCGCTACACCAGCGCAGGACCCCTCGGCCTTCGTTGCCCAGAAGGATGGAGTCAAATCGCTCGACCTGATCGTCAAAGGCGCACGTTGCGGCGGGTGTCTCTCAAAAATCGAGAGCAATGTCGGCAGGCTTCCGGGCATCAGGCTTGCCCGCCTCAATCTCTCAAGCGGCCGCCTGCGCGTCGAATGGGCAGGCCAGCTCAAGCCGCATGCCATCGTGGAAACTGTCTCCGACCTCGGCTATGGTGTCACGGCTTTCGATCCGGGCAAGGTCGACGTCGAAGACGCGCGTACCGAGCGTCGCCTCATCACTGCGCTGACGATCGCAGGCGTAGGAACCGCAGCTGTCATGTTCATGTCCGAACCTCTCTGGTTCGGTAGTGATCTTCCCGCCGACATGCGCAATATCCTCCGCTGGCTTTCGGCCGCGGTAGCTATCCCTGTCGCCATCATTTCAGGTCAGCCCTTTTTTTCCTCCGCGCTCGCCTCGATCCGCGCTCGCCGCCTGAACATGGACGTGCCTGTTTCGCTGGCCGTGATTCTCGCTCTGGCGCTCAGCCTGTATGAAACAAGTGTTGGCGGTCAGCATGCCTTCTTCGATGCGTCGGTCATGCTGCTGTTTTTCCTGCTCATCGGTCGTGTTCTCGATGCGCGTCTGCGCCGCCGAGCCTACGCAGCCGCGAACGAGCTGGCCTCGCTCCAGACTGCCACCGCGACGCGTCTTGGCCTGAACGGAAGGGCGGAGGCCGTCCGTGCCAGTGACATCCGCCCCGGCGACATCCTGCTTGTCGCTGCCGGCGAACGGTTGGCTATAGACGCCGAGATCATATCTGGTGAAAGCGACGTTGACCTTCGCCTTGTGACCGGCGAGGTCGAGCCAATGGCGACCATCACAGGCCAAACGCTGCATGCCGGCGCCGTCAATCTCTCTGCGCCAATCCAGGTGCGCGCGCTCGCCGCCGCAAATGACTCCCTGATGGCCGATGTCGCACGGCTGCTCGAAGCAGGTGAACAGAAGAAGTCAGGCTATCGCCGCCTTGCTGACAAAGCCGCCGAACTTTACGTTCCGCAGGTTCACGCCACCGCCGCTCTGGGATTTGTCGGATGGCTGATGTTCGGCGCGACGGCAGCACAGGCCGCCTATGTCGCTGTTACCGTGCTGATCATCACCTGCCCCTGTGCGTTGGCGCTTGCTGCCCCGCTTGTTCAGGTCGTTGCAGCAGGCCGCCTGTTTCGCGAAGGCATCTTTCTTTCTTCAGGCGACGCACTGGAACGGCTCGCCGCAATCGATCATGTCGTCCTCGACAAGACAGGCACGCTCACGCTCGGGGACCCGGTCCTGAGCAACATGTCGGAAGATGCCCGCAGGGCCCTGACTCACGCCGCCATGCTTGCCCGCGCCAGCCATCATCCCTTCTCGCGCGCCCTCGTGAAGGTGGCGGGAGCGGGGCCAGTTGCGGAAGTGATCCGCGAGATTCCGGGGCAGGGTGTCACAGGTACGATTGAAGGTCGCCGTGCAAAAATCGGCTCCGCATCTTTCCTTGGAGCGATGGCGGGTGGCGGCTCCGAGCTCTGGTTCGCATTCGAGGGCGAAGCTCCGACCCCATTTCACTTCGACGACGCCATCAGGCCGGAAGCCGCTGAGACGATCGCCAAGCTAAAAGCGATGGGTATCGAAGTCGAACTTCTTTCCGGAGATGGTGCAGAGCGGGTCGCGCGGGCCGCAGAAGCTGCGGGAATTCAACAATGGACGGCGCGCGCCACGCCGCAGTCCAAGGCGGCGCATGTGAAGGCGCTCGAGGCGTCGGGCCAGAAGATCCTCATGGTTGGAGATGGCCTCAACGATGCGGGTGCGCTCGCGGGGGCTCACGCCTCCATAGCTCCGGGTGGCGCGGTCGATGTCTCACGACTAGCCAGCGACTGCGTCTTTTCCGGCGATAGTCTTCGCGCGATCGCCATCACTGTCATCACAGCCCGCGCCGCCCGGGCACGCATGCGCGAGAACTTTGCCTTCGCGGCGCTGTATAACATCGTGGTCGTTCCCGTCGCTTTGGCCGGATGGGTTACGCCGCTGATCGCCGCGGTCGCCATGTCGGCGTCATCGGCTGTCGTCACGCTGAACGCCCTGCGCATGGCGGGGCCCCGGCGCTCCAGCCAGGGAGGCATGCCGTGAATGTGTTCATGCTCATGCTTCCCGGCATTGCCGTTCTGGCTCTTGTGGGGCTGGGCGCCTTCCGCTGGGCGCTGAAATCCGGCCAGTTCGAGGATCCCAAGGGCGCGGCTGCGCGCATTCTCGAGGAAAGCGACCATCCCGGCTGAGCGGGTGCGACCGACTAACTCTGGCGGCGCCAAATCCCTGACGCTAACCTGCGCGCCAACGCAGCGGCTTTGACGCCCGCTGAACAGGGACGTGACGTCGTGTCGGATGCAACCGCTCAGCCAAGGCTTCTCGTCGTCGACGACGACCACGGGTTGCGTGAGACACTGGCCGATTTTTTCGAGATCGAAGGCTATTCCGTAAGCCAGGCGGCGAATGTCCGTGAGGCGCGAGCCCATCTGGATGCCGCTGAGCCCGACCTGATGCTGCTCGATATCAATATGCCCGGTGGCGACGGCTTGACGTTCGCTGCCGAAATGCGCGGGCGTTCTTCCGTTCCGATCATCATCCTCTCAGGCAAGGGCGCGATGGTCGATCGGGTTGTCGGCCTGGAGGTTGGCGCTGACGATTACCTGTCCAAGCCTTTCGAACTGCGCGAATTGCTCGCGCGCGTGCGTGCGGTGCTCCGGCGTGCCGGCTTTTCGCGATCAGCACCGTCGCCGATTTCCGCCGATACGGCTACAAAGACCGGGCGTTTCTCCGTGTTTGCGTTCAGGCCCGAGGAGCGAGCGTTGCTGGCCCCTTCGGGCGATGTGATTGAACTCACCGGCGCCGAATATAATCTGCTGGCTGCGTTCATCGAACGTCCCAATCGCATCCTCTCGCGTGACACGATCGCTGATCTCACGCGCAAGGACGACTGGGATGCGTTCGATCGCAGCATCGATACTTTGGTCAGCCGCCTACGCCGCAAGCTCGCCGCATACGCTGACGCCTCTCAGCTCATCCAAACGGTGCGCGGGGAAGGTTATGTCCTGGCCACCGACGTCAAATGGTCAGGCGCCGCGTCCTAGCTGTCCAGCACGGATCGCACGATCCTCGCAACCTGGGCGCGCGTTGATGGCTTTGGAAGGAAGGCGCGCGACTGTGTCGCGCCGCTTGCAGCCATCCGAGGAGAGTAGCCGGATGTCAGGATCAGCTTGATCTGCGGCGCTATCTTTTCCATCTCATCGGCCACGGCATGCCCGTCCATGCCGCCTGGCATCACCACGTCAATCAACGCCAGTCGGATATCATTGCTGGTCTTCGCAACCTCCAGCGCGCCGCGCCCGTCGACTGCGATCCGCAGCCGGTAGCCCAAACCCTCCAGCCGTGAGACCGTTATCTGGCGTACATCAGCATCGTCTTCGACGACAAGAATGGTTTCGCCGGCGCCGATGGGTATCGACGTATCCGGCGTGTCGCGTTCGAGCGCAGCATTCGTGGCAAGGCGGGGGAAAAACAGGCTCACTCGCGTCCCCTGGCCAACTTCGCTGTACAGGTTTGCGTGCCCACCGATCTGCTTCATGAAGCCATAGACCATGCTGAGGCCGAGCCCCGTGCCCGATCCAACATCCTTGGTCGTGAAGAATGGTTCGATCGCACGTGCGCGAACCTCTGGCGTCATGCCCGCGCCAGTGTCCGAGATCGACACGCGGATATAATCGCCGGGCGGCGTTTCTTCGTCGCCATGCATATCATCGCCGATCGTCACGCGCTCAGCTTCGATCACGAGTCTTCCGCCAGACGGCATTGCGTCACGTGCGTTGACGGCAAGGTTGAGGATTGCCGTCTCAAACTGGTCGATGTCTGTACTCACTTGGCCGACGCCGGGCGTCAGATGCATCTCGACTGCAACTGCTTCGCCAATTGTGCGCTGGAGCATTTCCGCCATGTCGCCCAGCGCCTTGGTGACGTCGATCACTTGCTGATTCAACGGCTGTTTGCGGGCAAAGGCGAGGAGGCGCTGTGTGATGCGCGCCGCCCGCGCGGCTGCCTCCTGCGCGCGCGCCACCGCGCGCCGGCCCGAAGGTGAAAGATCGCCCGCCGCGATCATCTCCAGATTGCCGCCGATCACGCTCAGGATGTTGTTGAAGTCATGCGCGATGCCGCCCGAAAGCTGGCCGATCGCATCCAGCTTCTGGTGGTGAAGGATGGTTTCCTCAGCGCGCTTCTTCTCGGTCAGGTCGTAAATGATGCCGACGAAGATGCCGTCTTCCCCGGTACGTGCCTGTCCCACCGAGAGATACATAGGGAAGATCGTACCATCCGATTTCAGTCCCTGCAGTTCACGCCCGATCCCGATGATGCGCTTGACGCCCGTTTCGCGATGGCGCGCCAGATAGCCGTCATGATGCTCCCGGAAAGGCGAGGGCATCAGCATTTTCACATTCTGGCCGATCAGGTGCTCCCGCGCGTACTTGAAAAGCACGGTACAGGCGGGGTTCACATAATGGATCGTGCCCGCCACATCGATGACGATCAGGCCATCGACCATTGTCTCCGGAACGACGAGGAAACGGTTGTCTCCGATAAGATCTTTCAAGGTCGAACCCGGTAGCTGATAGGCTTGTTCTAGCACTACCGGCGCGGGTGCGCGTGCGCCAGCCCTCAGACCGGGCGCAGGCGTGGGCAAGCCGCGTTCAAATGTCATTGCCGCCTCGGCCGTTCGCAGGATTTGCGCCCATAAAAGGCGGATCGCGGTTGGTCCATTTGACGTGGATCAGACAGCCGGATTTCTCCGGCTGCTATCTCTTTCGCAGCGAAGGAGACGCATATGAAGAAAAAGTTCCTGTCTGTCTTCTGTCTGGCGGCGACCGCGCTGTCTCTGGCTGCGTGTGCGCAGGCCGGAGAGGCAACGGATACCGCCAAACTTCAGGCCGCTACGGTTGAAGCGGTGCCTGAACTGGACGCCGCCGCCGTCGAGATCAGCAATCCTCAGCGTGGCGCAGCCAAATGGACATGGGACGCACGCGCCGGCGCCGCAACTTACAGCTGCAATGCCGACGACCGCATGCGTCTACCGTCCTGCGTGCCGGCCGCCTGATCGATCCGTCGACTGACCAAGGAGAAAATGCATGGACCTCGAACCGTTCTTCGTCCCGGGCGTCATCGTCGTCATGGCCACATTCATGGCCGTGCTGGGCATTGCGACATTCGTCTCGCGCGGGCCACGCTAAGCCCCAACGGCAGGAGCTGCCCTGCATTCGCGAATGAAAGCGAGGGAAACTGGCTTGTCTCGGCATTGCAGAGACAAGCCAGATTTTTGATACGCCATAGAATGGCGGTGCTTAGCCGGTTGAGCTTGAGGCTAGCTGTCAAGCGCTATCAGATGACGGTGACCGTCACTCGAAGGAAGATCGCCGGAATTGACGTCGTGCTTGCATCGCGGCTCTCATTCTGACTCCTGAACAAGTTTTCAAGTTCTCGCTGGAGGTCGTCCGCTCGGCCGTTGCGTGTGGCTGCGTCAAAGGCGTTCATGGTCGGACCGTAGTAGTTCCTGAACTCGTCAACGAAGCTCGACGGCGCGCCCGGAAACTCGAAATTGTAGGTATCACGAAGGAACGCGATGTTGCTCCGCGGAATTCCCGCGGCTTCAAACCGCTCGATGACGTTGCTCTCGACGCCCCATGTCATGGGGCTGACGAATCCTTCCGGCGGGGGTGGTGAGTAGGCGGAGCTGATCTTCAGAATTTGAGCTACCAGCGTGGGGTCGCCGGGAATCCAGTTTCCCATGACGATCCGGCCGCCTGGACGGGTCACCCTGACCATCTCCTTTGCGACGTCAAACGGCTTCGGAGCGAACATGGCGCCGAAGATGCTGACGACGAGATCGAACGCGTTGTCCGCCAGGCCATGGAGGTTGGACGCGTCGCCTTCCTGAAATCTGCAATTTGCCAGGCCTAGCTCGGCCGCCCGGCGGTTGCCTGCCGCGACGAGATTTGCGGCGATATCGACGCCCAGAACATCGGCGCCACGCTTCGCCTCTGGCAAAGCGGTCGTACCGTCACCGCAACCGAGATCCAGGATTTTCGTACCGCGGGTGATTTTGAGGCTGTTGACGAGCGCTTCGCCGCTGTTGCGCATGCAGCGGGCGAGCCGGGTGAAATCGCCTTTTTCCCAGAGCGCTTTATTCGGGTTCATTTTTCGAACTCTCCTTACGGCGCCACCCAGCGCTAATCGCAGGGTTGACGGTCAAGCACTATTCGGCATTGAGCGCCTTCGCTTGTAGATCATCTGGAGAAATTCTGGAGATTGCCGGCGCATGCGATAGTGTAGCCGGCATGATCTATGCTTTCCATGATTTCGAACTGGACACGGAGCGGGTCGAACTGCGGGAAAAAGACGTTGCGGTCGCCGTCGAGCCGCAGGTCTTTGCACTGCTCCGCTTCCTGATCGAAAATCGCGAGCGCATGGTCACAAAGGACGAGATCGTCACGGCCGTATGGAATGGTCGGATTGTTTCCGATTCTGCGATCACAAGCCGGATCAAGACTGCTCGTCAGGTTGTTGGCGATAATGGCCGCGCGCAATCAATAATCCGCACCGTCCACGGCCTCGGATTTGCCTTCGTCGCAGAAGTCACGACCCGCGCAACGCTGTCGGTCGCCAAGTCGGAAGAGGGCGTGACACGCGAGCAGCATGCCCAGTCGCGACCCAGCATCGCGGTGTTGCCATTTCGGCTCGTTGGGGCGATGGAGCCGAACTTTCCCATTGCAGAGGCGCTGCCGCACGATCTCATAACTGAACTGTCGCGCCTGCACTGGCTGTTTGTCATCGCGCGGGGGTCGTCGTTCCGCTTTCGCGGTGCAGACGCGACGCTGGAGGAGGTGCGCAGCAAGCTGAACGTGCAGTATTGTCTGACGGGCATCGTCGAAATATCGGGCAAGACCATGTCCGTGTCGGTCGAGCTCGGTGATACGCAGGACCGGGGCATTATCTGGGGCGAGCGGTTTCGCGGCGACGTCGGGGCTGTTCACGAAATACGCGACAGCATCATCAATGCGGTGACCAGCGCCGTCGAGGTGCGAATTCCCTTCAACGAGGCGCAACGCGCGCGACTGAAGTCGCCGGAAAATCTGGATGCTTGGGCTGCCTACCATCTTGGCCTGCAGCACATGTATCGCTTCAACAAGCCAGACAATGATCTGGCAACCAGCCTGTTCGAACGCGCGATCAAGATGGAGCCCGGCTTCGCGCGAGCCTACGCGGGTCTTTCCTTCACGCATTTCCAGAGCGCGTTTCTGCGGTACGCGGATGATACGGAAGCTACCCGGCTTGCACAAAGCTACGCGGCGCAATGCCTTGAGCGGGATCCGCTGGATCCCTTCGGTCATTTCACGATGGGGCGCGCCCAATGGCTGCGCGGCGATCTGGAGGCGAGCATTCCCTGGCTCGAGCGCGCCAATGTGCTCAACCCGAACTACGCGCAGGCTAGGTATTCCCGAGGCTGGGCGGAGACTTTCCTCGGCAGTGCCGACGCAAGTCAGGCCAACATCGCCGCCGCGCTCGCCCTTAGTCCGCTCGATCCCTTCGTTTATGGCATGCTGGGTGTGAGGGCCATGTCGCATCTGGTGCTCGGAGAGCCAGCGCAAGCGGCTGCCTGGGGCGAGCGAGCAGCAAACTCTCCCGGCGCGCATGCGCTGATAGAGATGATTGCGGCGACCACTCATGCACTTAACGGCAACGACGCCAAGGCCAAGGTCTGGGCCGAGTCTGCTCGCGCCCGCGCGGGCCATCTCAGTAAAACGGATTTTCTTCGCGCGTTTCCATTCCGCGATCCGCTGACGCGAAAGCTCATCACCGCAACACTGTCGCGGCTTGGCTTTTAGACCCGCCGCGACCTTGCCCGCCGAAGAGCGTCGCTTGTTGAGCGACGCTCTCGTTTGCGTTGGACCTCAAGGGACTTCGAAAACCCAGATGTTTGCCGTGCGGACGGCCGGGTTCCTGATTTCCGGAAGCATGTTCACGTAGGCCGTGCTGCGAACAGCGCCGCTGCCGCTGACAACCGCGATGTATTGCTTGCCGTTGACCTCGTAGCTGATGGGGTTCGAGTTCGGGACGTCGCCAAGGCGCGTCGTCCACAACCGCTTGCCCGTGCTCTGGTCATAGGCCGAGAAGGCGCGGTCCATGGAGCCCGCGAACACCAGACCGCCAGCCGTGGGCAGCGTGCTGGTGAGGATCGGCGCGCGCTCGCGCGTGATCCAGAGCTGCTTCTTGGTCAGCAGATCAAGCGCAACGAAGCGGCCATACAAGCCGTCGCTGTCAGGCATGGGCCGGTTGTTGGTGCGCACGCCAGTCGAGAGAAGACCGCGCTGGCCGTCCGGCAGCGGCACGAGATCCATGCAGGCTTCGATCAGCGGGACGAACAGGACGCCGGTGGTGGGGTTGAAACCCGAAGGGTTGAAGTTCTTCGAGCCGGCGGCGCTGGGACAGATCATTTTCGTCTTGCCGTCGCCCGGGATCAGGTTCGGATCGACGGTCTTGCGGCCAGTCACTGGATCAACGGCCGTGATATAGTTCTGCATGCCGAGGTCGATCGAGAACAGGTATTTCCCGGTCGCTGGATCCAGAGCATCGTGCATAGCCGCCTTGCCGGCGGTCACAAGAACGCGGCGCGCTGCCTTGCCGGTTCCGATGGTCATGATCTGGCGCTCATAGGCCCAGTCTAGGTCCATCTGGTCGTTTTCCAGATGCTGGTAATGCCAGACGAGTTTGCCGGTGTCCGGGTTCAGCGCGATCGTGGCGTTGGTGTAGAGCGCGTCGTTGTTGGCGCCGGGTACGCGATCACGGAGAGGCCTCGTGTCGTACGTGGGGGCAGGGCCGAAGAAGACGAGGTTGGTCTCCTTGTCATAGCTGCCCGGCGTCCAGATCGTGCCACCGTTGCGGGCCTCGTAAGGCATGTTGTTCCAGGTGTCGTAGTTCGGCTCACCCGGCTTGGGGATGGTGTTGAAGCGCCACGCCTCCTTGCCGGTCTTGGCGTCGAGCGCCACGATCACGGGCTTGGGGCCACGCGTTCCGAAGATCACCTTGCCGGCGGCGACGATGGGGCCGCCCGACGAGGTGAAGCCCGTTGCGCCGACGCCGGTGTTCCACATCACCTTGCCGGTCTTCATGTCGAGCGCCACGATGTGAGCATCGGACGTCGGCATGAAAACCATCGTGTCGTAGAGTGCGATGGATTTCTTCGGCGTGGGCGTCACGTCCTTCGGCAGGCGGTACGTGTATTGCCAGAGAATGTCGCCATTCACCGCGTCCACGGCCTGCATGACGTCCTTGAAGGCGTGGACGAACATGATGCCGTCATGCACCAGCGGCGTGTTCTGGTTCGGACCGGGAGGCAGGGACAGCGACCAGCTGAGACGCAGCTTGCTGACATTGCCCTTGTTGATCTGCTTGAGTGGGCTGTAGCCCTGTGCATCGCGCGTACGGCGTCCATCGAGCCAGTCCGCGGAAGAGGGCGAAGACAGCATCGCTTCCGTCACCGGCCTGATCTTGTTGATCGGGCTCGGCTTTGCGTTGGGATTGGGCGGCAATTTGATGCCGGCGGCGATCATGCCGGTGTTGGCCGTCGTCGACGGCATGGTCATGGTTTTCTGCGAAACGGTGGTCAGCGGCGTTCCGGCGGAGATGGTGTTCCGCGACATGAGATACGCGATGACGTTGAGGTATTCCTCTTCGGACAAGGAGCCGGGCTGGGCCGTCGGCATCGTGTCGGAGACGTAGTGGAAGAATTCCTCGACGCTCTTGCCCGCCCAGCGCAGCAGGAATTCGTCGCCCCGCAGCATGGGGCCGAATTCGCCGTCGTCGAGACCTGCGCCGTGGCAGGCGACGCATTGGCGTTCATAGGTCGTTTTTCCGGCCGTCGCCTGCGCCGCCGAATAGCTCGGGGTCTCTTGCGCCGCCGCGCTCAGGCACGCGCTCATGGCCAGGGCGGAAATCATCGAACTGCGAATATAGGATCTCATTTTCACGCTCTTGCTCTCGTCAACAATCAGGTCGAACCGGCGCCATCGCGAGGCGTCGGTTCATCGCTCTTCAATTGCATTGCAGCGTGCTGTCGGTTGCGCGACATCATCATCTGTCCTCCCAGTGTCTCCGGTGTTGATCACCGGTAGAGCCCTTTTTGTCCGCGCCAGATATCGCAGCGCGGCGGGCATGTATTTCTGCTTAGTCCCCTCGAACGGCCATCCGAGCATCTGGCGACGCTCTTCGGCCCCGAAGATCATTCCATAATCGCCTGTTCAGGTCGCCTGTCAAAGCAGCTTTGCAAATCACACCTGTCGGACCATGGGGCCTGTGGCGCTCACTTTGGGGTGAGGGGCACTTTGCCGCGACCTCACTTATGCGGCGCGCGCTCAGAATTGGACAAATTTGCAGCTTACGTTTCCGGGCCGCTATCGTTGGATTCCGAATAAGACCGAGGGCTTCCGCAGCGCCAGCTATGCCGGGGCGAAGGTGCCGCCGTTCAGCTCCCGGATCTCGAGTAGTCCGCGTTCCGTAATATACCCACTCACCAGCCGCGCCGGCGTTACATCGAATGCCGGGTTCGCCGCATTGGAGCCGAGGTTCACGATTCGCACGATCTGTCGCTCCCCGGTCGCCGTCACCCCCTGGATATGCGTTACCTCGTCGGCGGATCGCTCCTCGATAGGAACTTCACCTCCGGCAGATGTGCTGCCGTCAAAGGACGTGAAGGGCATGGCGACATAGAAAGGCACGCCGCAATCGTGTGCTGCGAGCGCCTTCAGGTAAGTGCCCACCTTGTTGATCGCATCGCCATTGCGCGTGACGCGGTCAACGCCGACGAAGCACACATCCACATCTCCACGCTGCATCAGCAAGCCGCCCGCATTGTCGGCGATCACGGTATGAGGCACGCCGTACTGGCTCAGCTCGAATGCAGTCAGCGCTGCGCCTTGATTGCGTGGCCGCGTTTCGTCCACCCAGACATGAACCGGAATACCCGCTTCATGGGCGAGATAGATCGGGGCGGTTGCCGTTCCATATTCAAAAGTTGCCAGAGCACCTGCGTTGCAATGCGTGAGAATTTGCACTGGCCGATCCGGTCGCCGGCGAGCAATCGCCTCGATCAGCGGAAGACCATGGCGGCCGATCGCCTCGCAATCCCGCGCGTCGGCATCGCACATTGCGCTGGCGCACGCATAGGCGGCGCCGGCGCGCTCCAGAGGCGGCAACGGTCGAACCGCACGCGCAATGTCGTCCAGCGCGCCCTTGAGATTGATCGCAGTCGGACGCGTGCGGATCAGAATATCGTAGGCGCGATCAAGCGCGGCATCCGAAGGGTCGTCGCGCAGCGCAATGCAAAGCCCGTAAGCGCCAGTGACCGCCAGCATCGGCGCGCCGCGCACCCACATTTGCTTGATGGCCAAGGCAGCCGTTTCAAGGCTCGCAATATCCGCCCATTCGACTGACCAGGGCAGCAGGCGCTGATCGAGCACGCGTACCGACCAGCCGTCCGCATTGAGAACGAGAGGGCGCGTGCGGACGCCATCGATCATCATGCTGCCGGCTCCACCGAGATGTCATCGAAGGTGGAGATAGCGTCCGTGTGTCGTGCGTCGCGATCAACCAGCTGCGTTTGCCAGCCGGAATGCTTCGCCGCAGCGATCTCACCTTCATGGTCCGACAGGAAAAGCAGGCTGCCGGGTGGTAGGCCGATCTCGGCAGCGATCCGTTGATACGATGATGGCTCCAGCTTGCTGCCGATGCGTGTGTCGAAATAGCCGTTGAACAGAGGCGTCAGGTCGCCCAAGGTCGTATACCCGAATATCAGACGCTGAGCTTCGACTGACCCGGATGAGTAGACGTAAAGAGGAACACCCGCTGCGCGCCATGCGCGCAGGGCGGTGACGGCGTCGGGATAAATGTGTCCGGTGAGTTCGCCGCTCTTATATCCATCTGCCCAAATCATGCCCTGCAGTGTCTTGAGCGGCGCGATCTTTCGATCCTCACCCATCCATCTTTCCAGCAGGTCGACAATCTGCGCGGGCGTTAGCGATGCGTCCCGTTGAAGGTCGCGTACTTCGTCCAGAATTGTGCTCACTTCACTCCGGGCGACAAAATCGCGAAGCCGCGCCCGTGCATAGGGAAACAGCACATCCTTCACGAACGCGATGCTGCTCGTTGTGCCTTCGATCTCGGC
The DNA here is from genome assembly GCA_937873805.1 of uncultured Hyphomonadaceae bacterium. Taxonomy (GTDB): domain Bacteria; phylum Pseudomonadota; class Alphaproteobacteria; order Caulobacterales; family Hyphomonadaceae; genus UBA7672. Next base: position 37 of record CALMWO010000248.1, on the reverse strand, counting down.
CACAATCGCGCCGCCTGCGAACGCTCTCACGCGACAG
>CALMWO010000247.1 GCA_937873805.1 uncultured Hyphomonadaceae bacterium | reverse complement strand
TTTCAGCGCAAGGCGCGGCGCGGTCTTTGCGGCCCGCTCGACCGCCTCGAGACCGGCAGGTCCGCCCGCAAGAATATCCACAGGATTGGGCGACAGGTGCGGCGCGACTTTTCGCAGGTCCGCGACCTCTTCTCCCAGAACAAGCCCGAGCCCCGCTGCGGACGTGGCCTCAAAAACACACAACCTCATGAGTCGCCTCGATCAAATCTGCTGTGGGAGATTGGACCCGCAGCGCGTGTATGGATAGGTACCTGAAGTTCAGTTCGGGGTGTGTAGTTCATGGCGATCGCCGCTGAGGTCCAGCGCATTCGCGACGTTTTCAGCGCGACGACCGATATCCGTGTCCCGCCCTTCCAGCGGAGCTACGCCTGGGAGGACGACGAAACCGAGATCCTGATCAAGGATCTGCTCGACGCCTTCCGGCACAACACGGTCTACTTTCTTGGCGCCATCGTGGTCATCCGCCCCCGGAACCGCGGCCCGTCCGACGTCGTCGACGGCCAGCAGCGCCTCACCACCCTCACCATCATCCTTGCCGTCCTGCGCGACCTCTCGCCCTCAACCGACGAGCAGGCCCTGATCCACACCATGATCGGCCACGAGACGATGGGCATGATGTTCGGCGGCGGCCAACGCTGGCGCATCACGCTCAACACGGCTGACACGCCCTTCTTCCGGGAGAACGTGCAGGAGCGGAAGGCAACGAAGCGGCAGGAGGAAATCCGCGAGGCGGCCAATGGCGGCATTTCCGAAAGCCAATCGCGCCTCGCAGCCGCCGTCAACCAGATGTACGACTACCTCTCGGACATGTCCGATGAGGAACGCGCGCGCTTCGCCCAATGGCTGCTCGATGAAGTGACAATGGTGCGCGTTCGCGTGTCCGAGTACTCGGTCGCTTACAAAGTTTTCCAGTCGCTCAACCATCGTGGCAAGCCGCTCTCCGACCACGACATCCTGAAGTCTGCTCTCTTCGAGCGGGCGGGCTTCAGCGTTGAAGAAGCGCGCGAGCAATCGGAACGTTGGAATACCTATACCAGCCGCCTCGGTGATCGCGGCTTCGGCGACATGCTGAAACAGGTCCGCTCGATCTACGACCGTGAGAGCGCCGGAGACATGGTGACAGATCTGATCGCGGCCATCATTCCGCGCGGTGGATTTCGTGCGTTCCTCAATGAACAACTGCCTCGCTTCGTCAACGCTTACGACGCAGTGGTCAACGGCAACACGGATGGCAACAATGTTGGGCCTGAAGCGTTGCGCCGCATTGTCTATCTGCGCTCGATCCATCACGAGAGCTGGCGCGCGCCTGCCATCGCGTTTCTGGTCGATCACGCACAAAACACCGAGCAGGCGGACCGCTTCTTCTGGGCGCTCGATCGCCTCGCCTATACGCTGCAGTACTCGGTCAAGGATCGCGAATATCGCCACAAACGCTACCGCCGCGTGCTTGATGCCATGGACAAGCCGGGCGTGCTGTTCGATGCGGATTCACCGCTTGATCTCACCGGCCGCGAAAAGTCCGATCTCGTCGAGCGCCTGCGCGGCCGCTTCCCCAACTTCAAGCAGCGCCGCTCCCTGCTGATGCGGATCTCTGGAAGCTGCGAGAACGGCGTCGCGCTCGATCCGCGGACAGATTGCACGGTCGAGCACATCCTTCCGCGCACGCCATCCAAGGGATCGGACTGGTATGAGGAATGGTCCAAGGCGCGCGACCGCGAAGAGTTGACCGAATGTATCGGCAACTTCACGCTCCTGACCCACGCCGAAAACCAGGAAGCTGACCGCAAGTCGTTCACTGAAAAGATGGCCGTCTACTTCCGCAAGGGCGACCCCTCCTACGCCTACAGCAACGATCTCAAAGACCGCACCAGCTGGACGCCCGAAGACGTTCGCGCTCGCCGCGACGCACTGATCCAGCGACTGGCGCAGGACTGGGGTCTCTGATCCTGCAATGACAGTTGGGCGAGCTGCGTTGACCCATCGCCCGCGCCGCGTCACCTTCCCTCGAAAATAACAGGCCGAATCCGGCCGACTTGGGGAGAGACACGCATGAGCCGACCGATCACCGGTATGGGCGCTAAATTGCTGATCGCAACAGCCCTCGCGACAACACTGCTGGCTTCTGGCTGCGCGGTCGTGGACAGCATCGCCGGCCCGTCCTCGCCGCACTCGCAGGTTGCGCGTGACCTCGGCATGCCCACTGCCAATCCCGAAGCCGTCGGCTTCTCGACCGCCGGGCTCGATACGCTCACGGCAGAGATCCGCGCCCTGGTCGATCAGCAGAAGCTTGCCGGCGTCACCACGCTGGTCTCGCGCCATGGCAAGGTCGTTCACTTCGACACCTACGGCAAACAGGATGCATCCAAGCAAGATGCGCTGCGCCCCGACAGCATCTTCCGTATCGCTTCGATGACCAAGCCGATCGCCGGCGTGGCGATGATGCAGCTCTGGGAACAAGGCAAATGGAAACTCAGCGATCCAGTGTCGAAATTCATTCCCGAGTTCGCCAACTTGCAGGTGAAGAAAGCTGGCGGCGGAACCGAGCCCCAACGCTCGCCCATGACCATGGCGCAGTTGATGAGCCACTCTGCAGGCTTCGGCGTGAGCGCGATCTATGACAGCGCCAACCTCGGCGCAACCGACCTGCAAGGCATGATCGACAAGCTCAAGATGCTGCCGCTGGAAACCCAGCCCGGCACGAACTGGGACTACGGTCCGAGCGTCAACATACAGGGCTACATTATCGAGAAGCTCTCGGGTCAGTCGCTGGACGTCTATTTCGACGAGCACATCTTCAAGCCGCTTGGCATGGTCGATACCGGCTTTTGGGCGCCACCCGAGAAAGCGGGCCGCGTCGTCGCGATTCACACCTATGACAGCGCCGGCAAGATCAAGGGCCCGGCCGAAAACCGCGTCACGACCAGCAAGCCGTCCTTCCTTGCCGCTTCCGGCGGCCTGATGTCGACTGTCGAGGACTATTGGCGCTTTGCGCAGGCCGTCGGCAATGGCGGCCAGCTCGATGGCAAGCGCGTGCTCAAGGAAGATACCGTTAAGTTGATGCGCACCAATGTGCTGGCGCCCACCGCAAAGGTCGATCTTTACGGCCCCAGCCAGGAAGGCGTCGGCTTCGGGATGGACTTCGCAATCATCATGGACCCGCAGCGCGCCGGTACCCCGCAGGGGCTCAACACCTTCTACTGGGGCGGCGCATTCGGAACATGGTTCTGGATCGACCCGACCAATGACCTCGTCTTCGTCGGCATGATCCAGAACCTCAACGGTTCCCGCCCCGACAGCGGCACGCCGGCCACGCGCGTGATCTCGCCCCGCCTCACCTACGCCGCGCTGGAGCATCCTGAGAAATGACTGAGCCTGCTACCGATCAGGATGCCGAACACGCGCGCAGGCTGGCGTGGATCGCCAAGGTGCGCGGGCTTCACCGTAACAAGCGGATGATCGGCTTCGCCGGCATCATCGCCGGCGCCGGCATGCTGATGTGGTGGAAGATGACACCCGGCGCACCCGACTGGGCGATGTTGGCCGGCGGTGGAATTCTGGCCCTCAGCTGGCTGGTTTTCGTCTACGTGATCTTCGATCGCTGGAGGTTCGTGAAGAACAACCCGTACAAGCCCGGCGAAGCCGCATAAAAGAACGGCCGCGCCTTTTGGGGCGGCCGTTCTTCAATTGGTCAAAGCCTGGACCTGCTTAGCCGGGTGGATTGTGAGCCTGCAGAAAGCGCACCGTCTCGCTCAGCATCCGCTGACGTGTTTCGGTGCGAGATAGCCAGTGGTCTTCCCCGCTCAGCTCGATGAACTCGACTGGTTTCCCAGCCTTGCGCAAGGCATCGGCCATGATCTGGCTTTGCTCGATCGCCACGACTGAATCGTCTCGACCGTGGATCAGCAGGATCGGGGCATCGGCTTGTGCCGCGAGTTTTGCCGGAGACCGTTCGTCGAGAGAACGGTCTCCCAACCGATCCGCACCCATGAAGCGATTCCAGTAGCGTACCGAGATATTCTCGCGCCGCCCGTAGATCGAGGCTTCCCGTTCCACCATGAGCCGCAGGTCTGATACGCCCGCGACCGCTACAGCGCATTTATACACGCCCCGGTCGAGCGTCGGGCCGGCCAGCGCGGCGTATCCACCGTAACTGGCCCCAACGATACAAACCTTCTTCGGATCGACCACCCCCAGCCCGCTGAGGTGGCGGACGCCGTCGGAAAGATCGGTCTGCATCTTGCGACCCCACTCGCCATAACCGGCCTCCATGAAAGCATCGCCATAGCCCGTCGAGCCGCGGAAGTTCGCCTGCAGCACCGCATAGCCTCGTGACGCCAGCGCCTGCGACCAGTAATCGAACCCCCGGCCGTCATGAGATGCCGGCCCGCCATGCGCCAGCACGATCAGAGGTAAACCTTTGGGATCTTTCACGCCCGGCGGCGTGGTCAGAAAACCGTGAATCTCCAAACCGTCTGCGGCGGCGTAACTGATGTACTGCACCGGCGCGACCTTGTCCTTGGTGATGGACGCATAAGCGCCACCCACCGCTGTCAGTTTTGCCGCGTCCAGGTCCACCACGAAATACGAACCGGAATCCTGCACCGAGTCCGTAAACACGACCGCCTTTCGGAAATCGTTGCTCCAGCTGATCAAGATTGGCTCCTTGCCTGCAAACGTCGCCTGGATATTCGTCCAGAGCGTACGAGCAGCGGGATCGACAAACGCGTAGACGTCTCCTTGTTCTCCAGCATGGCTGGCGCCGATCAGGCGTTTTGTGACCGGATGAAACAGGAGCGCATCCGGTTCGAATTCGAAGCGCACGGGCCGCCAGACGCCCGTCGCAAGATCGACGTCAAAGTACTCGGCGTCCGGACGACCCGGCTGAGCCATATCCGGCCGATCCGCAGCGACGATTACGCTGCTGCCGTTCAATCCCAGGCCCATCAGCGTTGGCGTGTCGATAGGCGCAGAGACTTTCCAGGTCTCGCGAAAGCCTTGGTCGCCACGCAGGTTCAGACCCCAGACCTTTGCAACGCGATCGTACTCGCCCCGCGCCACCGACTTGCCAGTCGGGTCGAGGATGAAGTCATCGACACTCCTGCCCATGACCTCCGACAGCCGGGCGCGTCCGGTTTCCAGATCGACGCGATACATGTCCAGTCGCTCGGGATTGTCGAAGTGGAACGCCCTTACCAGGACCGCTGGTCCTTCAGGCGAGTCGATAATGCTCGCCATGCTGAACATTGCCTGAAACAGGCCAGGCCTGCCGTTCAGCACTTCGCCGCGCGTGTTGGTCAATATCGGGATCAGCTTGTTCTTGGCAGGGTCGTAGATCTGCGCGGTGCTGAGTTCGGTGTTGATCAGTCCAATCTCAGGCAGATTTTCAAGCTTCGACGTGGTGATCAGAACTTTCGTTTCACCGATCCACTGGAGATTGCGGACCTTCGCCTCACCAACACTGACGCCACCTGTCTGGGCTTTTGTCGCCATGTCCAGCAACACCAGCATCCGCTGTTCGCCAGACACGGTTACAAAAGCCAGCTGCTTTCCGGACGGCGACAACTCGACGAGTTCGAGAGACGGCAACGCGCCGTAAGCTGAAAGCGGCGCAGGTTGAATTGCGTTGCCGGCGCCCGGCCCCTGCGCGATCGCTGGTGCAACCGCTGCTGCAAACGCGCCCAGCAGAACGGCCGTCAAGCCGACAAGAATAGCACCACGCATCCCGAAGCCCCCACACCAGATGGGTGTACATTCGCACGGCTGATCGCGATCTCAAGTGCGTTTTGTGGATTGCCTGTACGCTCCGATAAATGACAACGGCCGCTCCAGAGAGCGGCCGTTTCACCAACAGCCCTGGACCTGGACTGCCCTAAACTTTGAACGCACGCCTATATGGCCCGGCGGCCGCGGAACATTCCGACCAGCGCGAGGAGAAGGATCGCGCCCACGGTCGAAACGAGCAAACTGCCCCAGAAGCCGGCGAAGCCGATGTTAAGTGCGCTGGCGATGAACGCGCCAAGGAACGCGCCGACGACACCGACGATGAGATTGGTGATCAGGCCGTGCTCGCGACCCATGACTTGTTCAGCGATCCAACCAGCAAGAATGCCGATCACGACCGCGGCAATAATCGAGACTTCATTCATGACGCTACTCCGTTGCTGGTGTTGCAACGTGATGCATCACGATGAGTTCCGGATTTAGCTGCCTAGCGGCGACGCGCCTTCACCTTGATCCAGGCAAAGACCTGCTCACGGCGGCGGATCGCATAATAGAGCATCCCTCCATTGGCGCCGGCGACGGCTAGAACGAAAAGGTCGTAGGCGCTCATCATGGGTTTGGCCTGCCTGTGAAACGTCCCACAGCAATAGTCCCGGGTTCTGACTCACGACGCAACTCCGAAGCTGCTGGAACGAGCCGCGACCTGTCGCCTCAAGCTACGCTTCCCTTCCAGCAAACCTGCGCTAAGAACGCAGGATCATTGCGTCAGAAAAGCGGGGCAGCGCCCCCGAGCGAAGGAAACACCCATGCCCGCGATCGGAACCCTGTTCGACCTCACCGGCAAGACTGCCATTATCACGGGCTCCACCAAAGGCATCGGCAAGGCCATCGCCGAGCAGTTCGCAGAGCATGGTGCGCGGGTCGTCATCTCGTCGCGCAAGCCGGGACCTTGCGAGGAAGTCGCTGCGGCAATCAACGCCAAGCACAAGCCGGGCACCGCGATCGCCATTCCCGCCAACATCTCGTCGCGCGATGACCTTACGCGTCTGGTCAACGAAACCAACGCGTCGTTCGGCAAGATCGATATTCTGGTCTGCAACGCCGCCTCGAACCCGTATTACGGCCCGATGTCCGGGATCACAGACGAAGCGTTCGCCAAGATCCTGTCCAACAACATCATCTCGAACAACACGCTGGCCACGCTGGTCGCCCCGCAGATGGCAGAGCGCAAGGACGGCGCGATCATCATCATCTCTTCGATCGGCGGCCTGCGCGCCTCGACGGTTATCGGCGCCTACTGCGTTTCGAAAGCAGCCGACGTGCAGCTGGCCCGCAATCTCGCGGCCGAGCTCGGGCCGAGCGGCATCCGCGTGAACTGCATCTCGCCCGGCCTCGTTAAAACCGACTTTGCCAAGGCGCTGTGGGACGATCCGACAACCAAGGAGCAGCGCGAGGAAGAGACCCCGCTGCGCCGCATCGGCGTTCCTGACGACATCGCCGGCGCCGCCGTGATGCTCGCCTCGCGCGCTGGCGCATGGCTGACCGGGCAGAACATCGTCGTCGATGGCGGCGTGACGGCTGTTTAAGGCGCTGCAAACGTGGTGCGTCCGGGACGTATAGAGACCAAGGACGGACGGGATGGCCAAAGCGAAGCCGATGGGTGTAACGCCGTGACGTACACCCCTCGCCTCGCGGCCTCCCTGCCCCCATATTGCCGGGCGACAGGAGATTTCCATGGCAGACACGCACCGCTTCCCCGTTGTCCGTACCGACGCCGAATGGCGTGATCGCCTTACGCCGGAGCAATACGCGGTGATGCGCCAGCATGGCACCGAGCGGCCTGGTTCATGCGCCCTGCTCTATGAAAAGCGGCCGGGCGTATTTGTCTGCGCAGGCTGTGACACGCCGCTGTTCAACAACACCGTCAAATTCGAGAGTGGCACCGGCTGGCCCAGCTTCACCACGCCCATCGAAGGCGCGCTGGGTGAAACGGTCGATCGCAGTCACGGAATGGTCCGCACCGAGGTCCATTGCGACACGTGCGGCAGCCACATGGGGCACGTATTCCCGGACGGCCCGCCGCCGACCGGCCTGCGCTACTGCATCAACGGCGTGGCGCTGAATTTCGAACCGAAAGCGTAACTCAGCCCGCCCAGCTGAGCACCTTGCCCGGGGCGCCCTTCATGGCGGCGTTCCGCGTGGCGACGGCCATGTCGTACTCCGCCGGCGCCATGCACGTTGCCTTCACTTTGGAGGCGCTGGTCTTCTCCACCTCGACCTTGAACGCAAAAGCCTTGCGCTCGGCCTCCCATGCTCCGGCCGCAAAGAACGCCGAGTAGAAGTATGCCTTCTCGGCCGGAGCCTCGGTCCACGCCGTACACCACATGTACGTGCCGCCCTGCTGAGCCTGGGCCGGCACGGCGCCTAATGTCGACGTCGCGAGCAAGACGACTGCGGCAACGGTCAGGCGCATGGTGTTTTCCCCTGGCGGCCCGCGTCGTTCGGGCCTGACCTTCCGGGTAGCTGCATTCCCCGCTAACGACCATGGGCAGATGCACAACCCACGGACACGAACAGATGAGCTTTGACGGCTTCCCCACCCTGCCGCCGCACGTGAACGAGCGCTTCAAGCGCTTCATGTCAGGCGACCTGCCGCCCGCGCACATCAATATGGGCATCCGGCCGGATCTCTGGTGCAAGGAAGCCGAGATTGGTCGGGTGCTGTTCCGCTGGCCGAATGATGGCTCGCGAGACATTTATGATGGCCGGGTTTTCGGCGGCTGGATCGCGGCGCTCTCCGACAACATCGTCTCGCTTTGCATGGTAACGGCACTGGAGGAAGGCGAAGGCTTCACCACACAGGACCTGCAGATGAAGATCTTCCGCCCTGTCTCAGGCCCGCTCATCGAGATCGAGGCCCGGGTGGTTAACCGCTCCAAGTCGACAGGCTATGTCGAAGCCGAATGGCGTCTGCCCAATGGGAAGGTCGCGGCAAAGGTGCTGGCTTGGAAGGCAATCCGCCCAGCGGAGTCCTTTGCAAAGAAAGGCTAATCGCCGGACACGCGAAGCCTTAACTGCGTTTACCGGATCGTCTGCGAGCCATTTGGCGCCCTTCGTGCTGCAGCATGGTTATGAAGCACGCATCTCGCCTGGTTGGCTCCCTCATCGCCGCCGCAGCCTTCGCCGGCGCGGCAAATGCTCAGGACGTCCGGGTACTCGGCCGCAACGATGTTGTCCCCGGCGCCGGTTTTACCTCTCAATGGCCGGACAGCGGATTCGAGGCGACTTTCGAGGGCAAGACCATCAAGGCCACGATCTATGATTGGGGCGCCAACTGGCTCAACGTGGAAATCGACGGCGTCACCACCACACTGTCGCTCAGCGCAGGCCAGCAGACCTACACGCTCTTTGACGGCGCCGCCGGATCACACACCGTCCGCGTCACTCGCCGCACCGGGGCAAACGTTGGCCCGACCCGCTTTCTAAGCGTTGAGGCCGACGGCCTGAAACCGACCAGCGCGCCTGACCACCGCATCCTGGTCATCGGCGACTCGTACGCTTCCGGCTATGGCGTCGAAGGCGCCAACGAGAAATGCACCTACAGCCATGAAACTCAGAACGCCGGTCTCGCCTATCCTGCCCTGCTCGGCCGGACATTTGGCGCGGACGTCCACGTGGTTGCCATGGATGGCGGCGGCCTTACCCGAAACTATGCCGGCGACGGCGCCACAATGAACACGCTGGCCTGGCAGACCCTGCCGACCGGCGACACCGCCTGGGCCGCTCTGTCCTACCGGCCGCAAGTCATAGTGATTAACCTCGGAACGAACGATTTCGACGCCAGCGACCCGGGCGAAGCATTCGACAATGCCTACGTCTTCCTCCTGCGCCGCCTGCGCGTAGCCTACCCCGACGCCCTAATCATCGGCTCCGCCGGCGGCTCTCTCTGGGGCAAGCGCTATACAGCCGAGAAAACCTCGATTGCCGACGCCATCGCATTCGTGGAAAAAGAGGGCGACAAGAACGTCCGGTTTGTCGAATTCAAGCCAACCGCTGGCCCGGGGCGCTATGGTTGTGATTACCACCTCGGTAAACGCGCCCAGGTCCAAGTCGCAGCCGCGCTGGAGCGGGAAATCTCTAAATCACTTGGCTGGCAACCTAGGGCGAAAAGCGCCGAATAACCGCCTGCCGCGGCCATTTAGGATGCCGCGTCTCCCTTGACAGTCTTCGGGGGCAGCCATACCTCGCCCCTGTCTGTTGGCACTCCCCCTTGGGGACTGCTAGCAGCCCGTTTTCAGGGCCGTCCAAGGGGATGGTCCAACCAAGAAAAAATAGAGGCAAATCATGAGCTTTCGTCCGCTCCATGACCGCGTGCTGGTTCGCCGCGTCAAGGAAGAAGAGAAATCCAAGGGCGGGATCATCATCCCCGACACCGTCAAAGAGAAGCCCCAGGAAGGCAAAATCGTAGCTGTCGGCTCCGGCGCGCGCGGCGAAGATGGCAAGGTCACCCCGCTCGACGTGAAAGCTGGCGACCGCATCCTGTTCGGCAAATGGTCGGGCACCGAAGTCACCATCGACGGCGTGGAAATGCTGATCATGAAGGAAAGCGACATCCTTGGCCTGATGAGCTGAGGGGAGTCGGGCTGAAGCCCGACCTACGCGTTCCGCAATCAACCCATTCAAGGA
>CALMWO010000246.1 GCA_937873805.1 uncultured Hyphomonadaceae bacterium | reverse complement strand
AGGCCTGGATGACTCACGCTCCATGGGCATGATGGACGTCAACATCGACGGCAAGGTCGCCAAGAGCGAAGTTCGCGGCCGCATGGCCCAGCTGCTGCTTGCCAACTGGGACAAGATAGACGCCAACAAGGACGGCTTCCTGACGCCGGACGAAATGGACTCGATCAACCAGATGATGAGCGGCCGCATCAATGCCGCGCAGGGCCAGCAGAGCATCGGGCAGTAGACGACGCCTTCCGGTATGAAATGAAACGGGCGGACCTAACGGGTCCGCCCGTTTTTGCTTTGAGCCGGGTTGCCATTGGAAGCAAAAGACAACGATACCGCGTAACCCGTCAAGAATTGCGAGAAATGGCGTCTGCGGGTTCACGATCGCTATACGTGCAACCCGTACTGACGGATCAGGCCGGGTCGGCTAGAAAGCGCATCCTGCCGTTTCCGGTACAAGTGGAGTTCCCCCGCCTCATGTCCACAGCCCTGAAGGTCAGCGGTCTCGCGAAAAGCTATGGCGGCAAGCGTGCGGTCGATGGGATCGATTTCGAGGTCAAAAGCGGGGAGCTTTATGCCCTGCTCGGGCCCAATGGGGCAGGCAAGACGACCACGCTGCGTATGATCGCCGGGCTGCTGAATGCTGATGCTGGCCAGATCGACGTATTCGATGTCGATGCCCGCAAGGATCCGATTGCAGCCAAACGCCTCATCGCCTGGTTGCCGGACGAGCCACTGCTTTATGACAAGCTGACCGCGTGGGAATATCTGGAGTTCGTCGCGGGCCTCTGGGGCGTTGATATCGGCGAAGCGCGCAATCGCGCCGAACATCTGCTCAAGCTTCTCGGCCTGTGGGACAATCGCAATGACCGCTGCGAGACATTCTCGCGCGGCATGAAACAGAAAGCCGTTCTGGCAGGCGCGCTGATCCACGAACCGAAACTGCTGATGCTGGACGAACCGCTGACCGGCCTCGATGCCGCCGCCAGCCGCCTCGTGAAAGACCTGATCCGCGAGCGCGTTGAAAAAGGCGCGGCGGTGATCCTCACCACGCATATCCTCGAAGTTGCGGAGCGGATGGCTGACCGCATCGGCATCATCAAGGATGGCAAGCTGCTAACCGAAGGCCGCCTCGACGAACTGCAAGCACGTGCAGGCGCGCAAGGACAATCGCTTGAGGACGTCTTCCTGTCGCTGATCGCGGAGCCCACGGCGGCCGTCGCGCAATGAAGAAGCCAGTAAAGACGAAGTCCAGATCGCTCAGCGGCAGGCCGGGCAGCATTCGCTGGCTGATGGGTCACGAACTGCGTCTGTTCTGGCGACGCGGGAAGATGAACCCGCGCAGCGGGGTTATCCTCGTTGGCCTCATGCTCGGCATCTGGTCGCTTGCCAGCTATTTCGTGTTCATGCGGATCGGCCCCCTGATCCCGCCGCCGCCATTCGATGACGGACCGGCGCACGGACTGGCCCTCGCCGCCGTCAGCGTGATGATCGCCTTCATGGGATCGGTGATGATGTCGGGAGCGATCCTCGCGTCAGTCGAAGCAATCTATACACGCAACGACCTTGACCTGCTGCTGTCCACGCCCATTTCGGCCTGGCGCATCCTTGTGGTGCGCGCATCCGCAATCGCAATCGGAGCGATGCCGCTCTATGCGGGCCTGCTGGGGCCGCCATTGCTCTGGATGGCCATTTTCTCATCGCCTCTCTGGCTGTCGGCAATCGTCTTCATCGTGACGCTGGCCTTCGTTGCAACAGCCATAGCGTTGCTGATCGTGACCGGGCTGTTCAGACTGATCGGGCCGAAGAGCACGCGCGTTCTGGCGCAGATCTTCAGCGCCGTTGCAGGCGCTGCTGTGTTCCTCTCCTTCCAGTATTTCAACGTCACATCGCGTGGCGATGATGCAATGACGCCGGAGCAGACAGCTGCGTTGATCCAGACCCTGAATATCGACCCGCATGTCTGGTGGCTGTTCCCCGCCCGCGCCTTCACGGGCGATATTCTCGCCATCTTGCTATGGGTGGTTCTGACCGCTGCGATCTTCCCGCTCGGCGTCTACATCTTCAGCCGCAGCTTTGTTTCAGACGCCGCCGCCGCTTCCGCCATGGGGCGAAAGAAGCGCGTGACTGATGCGCGCGTGGCCGCTGTACGTGGCGGCGTGATGAGCTCAGTCGTCCGCAAGGAAGTGCGGCTGCTGATCCGCGATCCGCTTCTGCTGTCGCAGGTCGGCCTGCAGTTGCTTTACTTCCTGCCGCTCGGTTTCGTGCTGTTGCGCCCCGGCGGTGATTTCCAGCTGACGCCCGCA
>CALMWO010000245.1 GCA_937873805.1 uncultured Hyphomonadaceae bacterium | reverse complement strand
TTCTTCACCATTTCCGGTTCCGATTTCGTCGAAATGTTCGTCGGCGTCGGCGCGAGCCGCGTGCGCGACATGTTCGAGCAGGCGAAGAAGAACGCGCCGTGCATCATCTTCATCGACGAGATCGACGCTGTCGGCCGTCATCGTGGCGCCGGTCTCGGCGGCGGCAATGACGAACGCGAACAGACGCTCAACCAACTGCTGGTCGAGATGGACGGCTTTGAAGCCAACGAAGGCATCATCATCATCGCGGCGACCAACCGCCCCGACGTGCTCGACCCTGCCCTGCTGCGTCCGGGCCGCTTCGACCGTCAGGTGACTGTCGGCAACCCGGACATCATTGGCCGCGAGCAGATCCTCAAGGTCCACATGCGCAACGTGCCGCTGTCGAAAGACGTGGACGCGAAGACGATTGCGCGCGGCACGCCGGGCTTCTCGGGCGCCGATCTTGCGAACCTCGTGAACGAAGCGGCTCTGCTGGCTGCGCGTCGCGGCAAGCGTTCGGTCGCCATGCGCGAGTTCGAAGACGCCAAGGACAAGGTCCTGATGGGGCCGGAACGCAAGTCCATGGTCATGTCGCAAAAAGAGAAAGAACTGACGGCCTGGCACGAGGCGGGTCACGCCATCGTGGCGATGAACGTTCCGTCGGCCGACCCGGTCCACAAGGCGACGATCATTCCGCGCGGCCGTGCGCTCGGCATGGTCATGCAGCTGCCGACCGACGACAAGCTGTCGATGAACAAGACCGAGATGATCTCGCGTCTCGCCATCCTGATGGGCGGCCGGGTTGCGGAAGAGCTGAAGTTCGGCGCGGACAATGTGACCGCGGGCGCAGCTTCGGACATCCAGCAGGCGACCCGTCTGGCGCGCGCGATGATCACGCGCTGGGGCTTCTCGGAATCGGTGGGTCCTGTCGACTACGCCGAAGACCAGGGCGAAGTGTTCCTTGGCAACCAGCTGATGAAGTCGAGCCACGTCTCGGAAGAGACCTCGCGCAAGATCGAGGAAGAAGTCCGCATGCTGGTGGTTGGCGGCATCAATGATGCACGCCGCGTGCTGACCGAGAAGAATGCCGACTGGATCATTCTTGCCGAAGGCCTGCTCGAGTACGAAACGCTGTCTGGCGAAGAGATCAGCGATCTGATCAAGGGCAAGCGCCCGGATCGTCCCGATGACACTCCGACCGGCCCGACCTCGGCTGTGCCGGTGATCAAGAAGAAACCGCGCGAAGGCTATGGCGGCTCCGAGCCTGAGCCGCAGGGCGCTTAAAGCCCTCCTGCAACCGGAAGCGGAATAGCGGCGGCTTCCCTTGCGGAGGTCGCCGCTTTCGCATTGCCCGTGTGGCGTCGACGCGTGCTATCTCTGGCGCAAGGCAGATGACGCCCGTGGGAGGCTTTGCATGTTTGCATCGGTTCGTTTGGTGGCGGCGAGCGCCGCCATGCTGGTGGCAGCAGTCGCATGCACTGGCCCGCACGAACAGGCGAAGCCGACGGGCGAGGCGATGGTGGCGGCGGCGGACCCCTATGCGGTCGAGGCCGGCCTGGAGATGCTGCGCGCGGGCGGCACGGCAATCGATGCTGCGATTGCCGTGGAAGTGACCCTCGGCCTGGTGGAGCCGGATTCATCCGGCATCGGCGGCGGCGGCTTCCTGGTTCACTACACCGGCAGCAGCGAGAAGATCGACGCTTACGATGGCCGCGAATGGGCGCCGGCGGGCGCAACGCCGGACATGTTCATGGTGGATGGCAAGCCGCTGGATTTTCCGTTGGCGCAGGCGAGCGGGCGCTCGATCGGCACGCCTGCCCTGATCCCGATGCTGAAGCTGGTGCATGAGCAACACGGAAAACTGCCGTGGCCGAAGCTGTTCGAGCCCGCGATCAAGCTGGCCGAAGAAGGCTTTATCGTCGGGCCGCGCGTGAGCCAGAGCCTCGCCGCCAACAAAGCGATGTTCGAGCAGGACCCGGAAGCACGGTCGATCTATCTCGATGCTTCGGGCAACCCCTGGCCGCTTGGCCACAAGCTGAAGAACCCGGCCTATGCGAAAACGCTGCGCGCAATTGCTGCTGATTGCCCCAGGGCGCTGACGCGAGGCGCGATTGCGGATGCCATCGTA
>CALMWO010000244.1 GCA_937873805.1 uncultured Hyphomonadaceae bacterium | reverse complement strand
AGCAGCAGCACGCCGCCGGCGAACAGCAGTCCGATGATCGCGAGAAGCTGGGTCGCGACGAGCGCGAACAGGATGCGAAGGACGGTGGCCGCGATGACGCCGACCAGGATCGCCTTGCCACGCTGTTCCTTGGGCAGGCCCGCGGCCGCGAGGCCGATCACCACCGCATTGTCGCCAGCCAGGACAAGGTCGATCATGACGACCGTAGCGAAGGCCTGGAGGCCGTCGGCGGTGAAGATAGACATGAAGTCCATGGGTCGGCGCACTCCTTCGAGCCGAGGGTCGGCCGAACAGCCGCCACAATCCTCAACTCGCAGGCGTTTTCAAGCGTTCGTGGAATGATCGTCCGTCAGCCGGACGGAAACCTGATAGTTTGCATAAATGGGGGCCAAAAGGGGCTTTGGCCGCCTTGACTTTCCCCTGCCGATCCTGTCTTTGCCCGCTTCCTCGCCCCTCCGGGGGAGGGGGTAGTACGGGTGGTGCGCATACCGCCGTTGAGATCGCGCGGACCATGAGGGTCCCGCCGGAGCGCATCGAAGAAGAGGCTACCATGTCCAGGCGCCAGAACGCCAAGTACAAGCTCGACCGCCGCGTTGGTGAAAACGTGTGGGGTCGCCCGAAATCCCCGATCAACACCCGCCAGACCCGCCCCGGCCAGCACGGCGCACGCCGTTCGAACAAGCCGTCGGATTTCGGCATCCAGCTGATGGCCAAGCAGAAGCTCAAGGGCTTCTACGGCGACATCACGGAAAAACAGTTCCGCAAGACCTATGAAGAGGCCGAGCGCCGCGTCGGCAACACCGCCGAGCTGCTGGTCGGTCTTCTCGAGTCGCGTCTCGACACGGTCGTGTACCGCTCCAAATTCGTCCCGACGATCTTCGCGGCCCGCCAGTTCGTGAACCACGGCCACGTCACGCTGAACGGCAAGAAGGCGAACATCGCCTCCATGACCGTCAAGCCGGGCGACGTCGTCCAGGTCAAGGACAAGTCGCGCAACATGGCGCTCGTGATCGAAGCCATGGGCTCGGGCGAACGTGAAGTTCCGGAATACGTGGAAGTCGATCACAAGGCCGGCACGGCCAAGTTCGTGCGCATGCCGGCGCTGAGCGACATCCCCTACGCGGCCCGCATGGAGCCGAACCTGGTGGTCGAATACTACTCGTCGTAAGACGGACCATCTTTCGAAACACTGGAGAGGGCGGCCTGGCGACGGGCCGCCCTTTCGTCTTTCCGGTCGACGAGTCCCCGCACACCGGCGCCCTGTCGAGTGCCTCAAGCGTTAATTTCCGCCGCCGGTTTATTTATGTGCCGTTAATACGGATTCATTACGGTCGCCCGAGTACTTGGGGAACCGGCATGAAAATCTTGCACAATCGCGGCCGCGGTGAGCGTACCAAGGGCCGTGTCGATACTTCCAAGGCAATGTTGGCGGCGCTCGATCGATCGCAGGCAGTCATCGAGTTCTCGCTCGACGGGGAAATTCTGGCGGCGAACGAAAATTTCTGCAGCACGCTCGGCTATGGGATCGACGAGATCCGCGGCAAGCACCACAGCATGTTCGTCGAAGAAGCGTATCGCCGGTCGTCCGAGTATCAGGCGTTCTGGCACGATCTGCGTCAGGGAAAATTCCAGGCGGCCAAGTACAAACGCATCGGAAAAGGCGGACGGGAAATCTGGATCCAGGCGTCCTACAACCCGATAATGGACGCGAGCGGCAAGCCCTTCGGCGTCGTCAAGTTCGCCACCGACGTGACCGAAGCCGAGAACGAACGCAAGATCGTCTTCTCCATCGGCGCCGGACTTAAGCAGGCGGCAGAAGGCAATCTCACTGTTCGCCTCAACACACCCTTTCCCTCTGACTATGAGATGCTGCGCTCCGACTTCAACGATGCCATGTCGAAGCTGCAAAGCGCCATGGCCGCTATCGCCAACAGCGCTGACGGAATCAACACCGAAGCGGCAGAGATCAGCGACGCTGCCGACGCTCTTTCCCGCAGGACAGAACAGCAGGCAGCTTCGCTGGAGCAGACGGCCGCCGCGCTCGACGAGATCACCGCGACTGTCAGGAAATCCGCCGAAGGCGCGCTTGAAGCCAACAAGGTCGTCGCTTCCGCCCGCAGGGATGGCGAGACAAGCGGCGAAGTCGTGAACCGGGCTGTGTCGGCAATGAGCGAAATCGAGCGCTCGTCCCAGAAAATCAGCCAGATCATCGGCGTCATCGACGAGATCGCCTTCCAGACCAATCTTCTGGCGCTCAATGCGGGCGTTGAGGCCGCGCGGGCTGGCGAGGCCGGCAGGGGCTTTGCTGTTGTCGCCTCGGAAGTGCGCGCACTTGCGCAACGTTCGGCCGATGCGGCGAAGGAGATCAAAACGTTGATCTCGGAAAGCTCGAGACAGGTGGAATCCGGCGTCGACCTCGTGGGGCAGGCTGGCGATTCCCTCGTCAGGATTCTCCAGCAGATCGCAAGGATCAGCCAGCTCGTTTCCGAAATATCGACTTCATCGCAGGAACAGTCCTCCGGGCTGTCGCAGGTCAATACCGCGGTGAATCAGATGGATCAGGTCACGCAGCAGAACGCCGCGATGGTCGAGAAGTCGACTGCGGCGTCGAAGTCTCTGGCAAGCGAATCATCGGAACTTGCAGCGCTCGTCAGCGAGTTCAACGTCGGCGAGCTGATCACATCAGAACCAAATCGGTCGCGCCCCGCATCTCGATCGGAGGTC
>CALMWO010000243.1 GCA_937873805.1 uncultured Hyphomonadaceae bacterium | reverse complement strand
GCGGAGGTTGTTCGCCTCGTCGATCGAGGCGCTGGCGACCTTGAGGCCGAGTTCCTTGATGGCCGCCGACGGATCCATCGAACCCGCCATGCCGGCGCTCATCAGGCGATCGCCGACGGTCATGAAGTTCATCGGCTTGGCAGGTTGCATCAGGAAGCGCAGCTTGCCGCCGGTCGACAGGAAGTCCGAGATCGGGTTCAGCATCGCCGGGATTTCCGGCATTTGCGGACCGGCCTGGATCGACATCATCTTGATGCCCTGGGCTGCGAGTTCACGCAGCTGGTCGCCCGTCATCTGACCCATGCCCATGTCTGCTCCGCCCATCAGCGGCGCAAGGTCGGCCGACAGGTTGAACATCTTGGCGAGGCCGCCATTGTCGGTGAGCTTGATGTCGACGAGCTTCAGCAGCGATTTCTCGTCGAACACCTGGGCGATCGCCTGATCGTTGATCAGCGTCGGATCATCCGGGATGAGGTCCGACACCGCCTTGAAGCTGGGGAACGCGCCCTCATACTTCGTGTCGAGCTGCAGCAGGTTCTCGCCGCCCATGCCGAGCGAGACCTTGGTGTCGCCCGATGTTTCGTTCCAGTCCCAGCCGAAGTTGAAGTTCATGTTGGGCTTGGCGAAACCGTTCTTTTCGAGAGCGGCCTTGATCGCTGCGAAGTCCTGCGCGGTCGGGCCGGCGGGGATTGCGTCCGGGTCAGACGGATCGACCGGGAATTCGGCGGCGGAGAAGGATTCTGCCATTTCCATCATGGCGCCGACGTCGAACACGGCGTTCTTGGCGGTGGCCTTGATGCTGGTCGGGATGAACCAATGGAATTTGCGAGCGTCGAACGTCGACTCGCCAATCGTCATGATATCCTTGCCGCCGATGTTCAGCTTCTGGTTCTCGAACAGATAGCTGCCGAAGCTGATGAGATCGGTTTCGGTGCGCGGCGGCGTGACGCCCTTGGCCATGTAGCCATAGAGCTTGTCGAAATGGAGGTCTTCCATGCCGACATAGCCGATGCTGTAAGCCACGTTCACAGCCGGGCTCATCGGCCCTTCGGTGACGTCCAGCTGGTAGGCCATGTCGCGCACATAGCTGGCGTCGAAGTCGCCGCCGCGCCAGCCGCGTGTGCCCATCGTCTTGGCGACGAACGAAGCGCCGACGGTCTGGCCCGTCTGCTTCATCGCAAAGTCGGCTTTCATGTCGTAAGCGGCGAATGTGTCGACGCCGAACGAACGCATGACGTTGATGTAGCTCTTGAACATCGCTTCCGCTTCCGGCGTCATGCCGTACGGGTCGGGCGTTGCAGCAGCAGTGG
This sequence comes from uncultured Hyphomonadaceae bacterium, assembly GCA_937873805.1. GTDB lineage: Bacteria > Pseudomonadota > Alphaproteobacteria > Caulobacterales > Hyphomonadaceae > UBA7672. The sequence continues at coordinate 3,073 of CALMWO010000243.1, read as the reverse complement.
CGGCCGGAGCGGGCGTTGCTTCAATCGCGCGCAGCACGATGTCGCTGAGGATGACGCGTCCGAAAGAGAAATCGTACTTGTCGAACACGGGGGACATGGCTTCGAAGTCGAAGGCCGGTTCCGTGCCCGGGGGCCAATCTGCGTCCGGTGCTGTCGGTTCAACCGGCGCGGTCGGGTCAGCGGGATCGACCGCAACCACGTCTGCCGGCGGCGCGCCGACGGCCGAGTTCATCATGGCGGCCATGCCGAACATCGAGACGCCCTTGGCGTCGATGCGGCTGGCGAGCGGCGCGGTTTCCGTCAGGCGCTGACCGGTGAGGCGCGCCTTGGCGAAATCGGCGTCGAAGTCGAACAAGCGGAGTTCCTGGATGCCGAGACCAACTTGCGGCATGTCTTTCGGCGTCAGTTTGACGTCGGTGAGCAGCGTGGAGTTCGTGGCGCTGTCGAACGACAGGTTGCCCCAGGTCAGCGTCACATCTTTCGGCAGCGCATCGCGAACGCTTGCAAGATCAGCCGCAGCCGTCGCCTTGCCCTTGAAGCTTTCGCCCGCGAGCTTCGTGACAAACCCTTCAACCGACTTGGCGTCGATATCGAGCGCGCCGAGCGCACCCGAACCCGGTTGGCTGCATCCGGCGGCAAACGCCGCTCCGAACGCAAGCGCCACAAAACCCGCCCTGAAAGCGCGCATCAGTCCCTCCATCGCCTTGAGAGACGCATAACTGAGACCGCGAGCACTGGCGAGCCATCACGTGCGTAGAAACGCCCGGATTAATTTACTTTAGGGCGCATCCGTTTCGATGCGTTCCGCCGCTTGGGGCTCAGTTCTGAGTCCCGCGCAGGGTTTCCCAGCTGCGCGAAGGGTTCAGCATCGAACGGAAATATTCCCGGTTCGACTCCATCAGCGCCTTGGGCATCTCGCCGCCGGCGATTTTCTCCGCTTCGTCGAACTTGCCCTGAACGCCGAGGACAATGACGAGGTTCTGCGTGACGCGGCTGTCGGCGCCGGGCAGGGCGATTGCCTGACGCAGGGTCTGCTCGGCAAGACCCGGCTTGCCGTCGAGCGCATAGGAGAGCCCGAGATTGGCGAGGATTTTCGGGTTGTCGGGGGAAAGCGCGATCGCCTTGCGATAATAATCCTGCGCGCCCGGATGCTGGTCGAGCGAGTCCATGGTGACGCCGATGATCGACAGCATGCGCCAGTCGGACTGGCCTTCGGATTCCGCACGGGCAAGCGCCATGGCTGCGTCAGAGGCTTTGCCCTGATCGAGCGAGGCCTGCGCATAGATAAGCGTGAGTTCAACATCGCCCTGCTTCAGGGTCAGCGCCTGTGACGAGACTTCCGTCGCGCGGGCGGATGAACCGATGGCGCGCAGGACGCGGGCATATTTGAGCGCCGCCTGGTACTCGTTCGGGTTCTTCTCGTACTCGGCGCCCCAGAATTTGGCCTGGGTCAGGAGATCCTGCTTTTCGGCCATATCGCGCTCGGCCTGCGTGGCCGGGAGGATCGGGCTCATGGCCGAGTCGATCAGGGCGAGTTCCTGGGCGTTTGGCGGAGCGGCGGCGCAGGCGCTCAGCGCCAGAACGGCAAAGCTCACTGTCGCGGCGATACGGGTGGCGGACATGGGCAATCCTCGAATATTACCAGAATCTTGACGCGCGCCGTCTCAAGGAATCGTTAAGGCGGCTGCCCGCCCAGACTTCGAGGAAACCATGCACGCTGCTTTCGTTGCCCGTTCCGCTTCCGCTGTGCCGCTGCATCTGATGACGGCGAAGGGACTTGGGCCGTGGACCAAGACGCAGCCGGCGCGGATCAAGGTGATGGTCGATGCCGCCGGGTTTCGCGGCGACACGGGCAAGGCGCTGCTGGTCCACGGCGCGGGCGGGGAACTTGAAAGCGTGCTCGTCGGGCTGGGCGAGGGGACGGACGGGTTCGCGCTGGCGAGCCTGCCTGGGTCGTTGCCTGCGGGAGATTATGCTCTCACCGAAATCCCCGGCGGGCTCGATGGCGAGACGCTGGCGATCGGCTGGGCGGACGGCGCCTACAAGTTCACCAGGTACAAGGCGGGCGAGAAGCCGCGCCGCCTGCTGTTGCCGAAGTCGGTCGATGCGGCGGAGGTGAGCCGACAGGCCGAGGCGATCGACTGGCTGCGCGATCTGGTCAACACGCCGCCATGCGATCTTGGCCCGGTCGAGATCGCCGCCGAAGCGCAGGCGCTGGCGAAGGAGTTCGGCGCCGAGATCGAGATCACGACAGGCAAGGCGCTCGAGAGTGGCTATCCGATGGTCCATGCCGTCGGCAAAGGCGCGGTGCAGGCGCCGCGTTATATCGAGATCAGCTGGGGCAAGGCGAAAGCGCCGGTGATTGCGCTCGTCGGCAAGGGCGTTGCGTTCGACACGGGTGGCCTGAACCTGAAAACGTCGGGCATGGGCCTGATGAAGAAGGACATGGGCGGCGCGGCGCACGCCCTTGCGCTCGCGCGGCTTATCATGAGTGCCGAATTGCCTGTGCGCCTCTATTGCTGCGTTCCGGCGGTCGAGAACGCGATCGGGCCGAACGCTTTCCGGCCAAGCGATATCCTGAAATCGCGCAAGGGCCTGACCGTCGAGATCGATGACACGGATGCAGAAGGGCGATTGATCCTCGCCGATGCGCTGACGCGCGCCAGCGAGCTGAAGCCTGAGTTGCTGATTGATTTCGCGACGCTGACGGGCGCCGCACGTGTTGCGCTGGGGCCGGACCTTGCTCCTCTTTATACAGACGATGAAAAGCTCGCCGCAGACATCGCATCGGCATCGAAACAAGTCGGTGATCCGGTGTGGCGCATGCCGTTGTGGGCCGGATACGAGGGCGGGTTGAAGTCGCCCATCGCTGACATGAAAAATCTGGGTGATGGTCCGATGGGCGGATCGATCACCGCGGCCTTGTTCCTCAAGGCTTTTGTGAACGTATCGTCATGGGCGCACTTCGATATCTGGGCGTGGCGCCCTGCGCGTTATGGGCGCTCGGCTGGCGCGGCGGCGTGCGGTTTGCGGGCTGTTTGGGCCATGCTGAAGGGCCGCTACGCGCGCTAGA
>CALMWO010000242.1 GCA_937873805.1 uncultured Hyphomonadaceae bacterium | reverse complement strand
TTGGAAGCGGTCTCAGGCGTCTTGAAGGATTTGGAGACGACAAGCACGAGCGTCGTCTTTGCGTCGAGGCCGGCGGTCTGTTCGGCGAAGTCTTCCGGGTCGACGTTGGCGACGAAGCGGATCTGCGGGCCATTTGAATTGTAGTCACGGAGCGCATCCCAGATCAGACGCGGGCCGAGGTCCGACCCGCCGATACCGATATGGAGGATGGCCTTGAGCTGAAAGCCGAGGCCGCCGGAGGCAGCCTTCTTGGCAAAGGCAGTCGCCTTTTCCGCTTCACGCGCCATGGCTTCGGCTGTGGGGATGCCCTTGCCATTGCCACGCAGCGCCCAGTGGAGGGCGGGCCGGTGTTCCGAAACGTTGACGATCTCGCCTGCGAACAGCGACCGGATCTTGTCCTCGAGGCCGCGCTCCTGAGCCAACCCCTGGAGCGCCGCCAGCGCGCTCTCGTCGATGAATTGCTTGCCGACATCGGCTTCCAGATGGGGGGCGGCCCAGATGAAGGCATCGAGATCGTTGCGATTTGCGACCGTCTGGAGGTCCTTCCCGCGCAACCGTTCGGCTTCTGCCTCGACCTTTTTCCAGCTGGAGAGCGTCATTTTGCGGAATTCCCTTGCGGAGGCGGATGGTCTGAAGAATTTGGCGTCGTCGATGCAAACGGCGAGCCCCGGATACCGCAAAAGCGGTTAATCCTGAACGAGTGCGAGGCGATATGCGGCTTGGCTATCTGATTCCGGTGTTTGTGGCGGGCGCGCTGGCCCTTTCAGGCTGCGGCGGCGAAGCCCCGGCTCCCGCCGGACCGGCCGTGCCCGCAACGCCGGTTCCCACTGTTACCGAACTGCCGGCGCCGTACAACGAGGCCAATGTCGAGGCGGGCAAAAAGCTGTTCGGACGGCAGTGCGCCTCCTGCCACTATATCGCAGTGGGCAAGGGGCATCTTGTGGGCCCCAACCTGCACGGCGTGTTCGAGCGCGGCACCGGCAAGGCCGAGGGGTACAACACCTATTCGCCCGCGCTGAAGAATTTCGAACACGAGATGTGGACGCCGGAACTGGTCGACCAGTGGCTGCTGGCGCCGCAGGGCTTCGTTCCAGGAACGGGCATGTTCTTCAACGGGATCAAGAGCCCGGAAGAGCGCCGTGACCTGATCAGCTATCTGCTGATCGAAAGCCGCAGGAACTAAAGCGAGAACTGTTCGCGCAGGATGCGTTCGTCGAGGGCGTGGCCTTCGTCGAACAGCATGGTGAGCGACTTGGCGTGATCCTCGCGGATTTCCACGCGGGCGACATCGCGCACTTCCTGTGTGTCGGCTGAAGCTGACACCGAACGGCGATCCGCATCCAGCACCTCAATCTCGACCCGCGCGTCGTGGCGCAACAGCGCGCCGCGCCAGCGCCTCGGGCGGAAGGGCGAGATCGGCGTGAGCGCGAGAAGGTTCGCGCCGATCGGCAGGATCGGGCCGTGAGCTGAAAGGTTGTAGGCCGTCGAGCCGGCAGGCGTTGCGACCAGCACGCCATCGGCGGCGAGATCGGCGAGACGCTCCTTGCCATCGACGAGGATACGCAGCTTGGCCGTCTGCGCCGTCTGGCGCAGGAGCGAGACTTCGTTGATCGCCTGAAGGTGGGTGACCTTGTCCTTGACCGAAACGGCGGTCATGGCGAGCGGGTGGATCACGGCGCGCACGGCTGCATCGAGGCGCGCAGGCAGATCGGCTTCCGCGAACTCGTTCATCAGAAATCCGACCGTGCCCCGGTGCATGCCATAGACAGGCAGCTTGTCGGCATAGCGGCCGCGCAGGGTTTCCAGCATCCAGCCATCGCCGCCCAGAGCCACGATCACATCGGCCTTGCCGGCTGCGGTCTGGCCATAGCGCCGGGTCATCGCCTCAAGCGCCTGGCGGGCTTCGGGCTTGGCCGAGGCTGTGAAGTGGATCTTGGGTTCGGCCATGGTCAGGTCCCGTTACGGCGCCCAGCTATAAGACTGAAATAGGTAAAAGACGACAGAATGACTTTCTTTTCCGGGCGCCATAAACTGCCCGCCACAGGAGAAATCCCATGGCCGATGACATCAGAACCGTCAGCGTTAAGAGCCGTTGCAGCGCCGAGGAGTGGAAAGCCCGCGTGGAGCTGGCGGCGCTCTACAGGCTGGTCGCCCTGTACGGGTGGGACGACATGATCTTCACCCATATCTCCGCCCGCGTGCCGGGCCCGGAACACCACTTCCTGATCAACCCTTACGGGTATTTCTTCAACGAGATCACCGCGTCATCGCTGGTGAAGGTGGACCTGGACGGCAACATCGTTGAGCCGACAGAGTACATGATCAACCCGGCAGGCTTCACCATCCACTCCGCCATCCATGCGGCGCGGGAGGATGCGAAGTTCGTGCTGCACGTTCACACGGATGCCGGCATCGCGGTCGCCTCCACCAAGGAAGGCCTGCTGCCGATCAGCCAGCATGCGCTGATCGCGCTGCCGAACCTTGCCTATCATGACTATGAAGGCATTGCCCTCGATCTCGATGAGCGCGAACGGCTCGTGCAGGACCTCGGCGACAAGAAGGCGTTGATGCTGTGGAACCACGGCACGCTGGCGGTGGGCGAGACAGCGGCGCAATGCTGGATGATGATCTTCTATCTCGAGCGCGCATGCGCGATCCAGGTCATGGCGTCGGCGCAGGGCCGCGAGCATCTGCGGATTGCGCCCGCAGACGCGATTGAAACCGTGAGAGAGCAACAGGCGATAGCAAGCGGCGTCGGAGCGATGCTGGCGTGGCCGGGTTGCCTGAGGAAGCTCGACCGGGAATCGCCGGGGTACGACAGCTAGGGATCATTTCGGGGGGACTGATGGTTGGGGGACGGTTGGGGGGCCGCAGCATTCTTTTGCTGACGGGAACGGCGTGGCTGGCGCAGCCGGCTGAGGCTGGCGCATGGGCAATCGGGCAAGGCGTCCAGCAATGGCTGGCATCCGTATCTCATGAGACCGGGGATTTCGGCGAGGCATGGCGCGGAGACGACTCGATCGAGTTCGGGCTCGGCGACGGCTGGACCGTGAATGCCAAGGTCGAGACCGAGATACGAATCGGCGATCTTTATGATGACCGCTCCGGCTTCCGGCTTGGCGTGCTCAAGGCCTTTGCGCTGACGGACCGTGCGTCTTTCGCGGTTCAGGCATCTGCGCTGGGCGGGGAAGCGATGGATGGGCCTGAATGCGCCGGCGAGGGCTATGAGCTGCGGGCGGCTGTCGGGACGTCGTTTTCCCTGTTCGGGCGCGAAGGGTATGTGAACACCGAGGCGGCTCACCGCTCGCGGGGCAGCTGCGATCGGCAGGTTGTGGAAATCGCAACGGGACTCGAATTCGCTACCGACTGGAACCTCACCTTGAAGGCCTGGCAGGAACAGGGCAGCGGCGCCCGGTCGGCGAAGGCGGAGGCCGGCATCTCGCGAGACTTCGGGATGTTCGGCGTTGGCGTGGGCTGGCGCGAGGAAATATCAGGCGAATTCGAGGAGAAGGGCTGGGTCGTCTCAGCACAGGCTAGCTTCTGAGGAATAGGCAGCGTCTGATCGCGACTGACTACGCCCCCTGAAGTTATGGGGTGGCGCGGGGTCAGTCGTTTGTTAATCTTCCCGCCAGCAATATCACGGGAATCGCTCGCACCATGCGCCGCAGCAGCGATGTCCAAGGGGTTGGGAATGACCAGGCAGAGACCCGTCGAGATCATCACCCCGCCCAACGTGCTGAAAGCCAAGATTGGCGGCGCCATGCCCGCTCTTGACCAGCGCGCCATCGCGAAGGCCGAGGCGGCCCTCGAGAAGATGTCCGGCCAGTTTGCCGAGTGGATCAAGGAAGAACTGGCGCGGCTCCTCGAAGCCTGGGCTGCGTTCGAACAAAATGCGGGATCGCCAGCCGCCAAGAGCGAACTGCACCGCCGCGCCCACGACCTCAAAGGCCTCGCGCCAACCTATGGCTATCCGCTTGTTGGCCGCATCTGCGCCACGCTGTGCAAGCTGACGGGCGATGAGCATGGCCAGATTTCCGCGCCGGACCGCCTGCTGAAGGCGCACGTCGATGCGGTGAAAGCTGCCGTGCTTGGCAAGATCAAGGGCGCCGACCACCCGGTGGGCCTCGCTCTCGTGGCAGAGCTTGAAGCGCAGACCAAAGAGATCATCGCGCAACAAGCGGCGGAAGCCGCTGCGAAAGAGCCGCCGCAACAGGCGTAGCACCTCTAGCCCATTACTTCTTTCATGCGCTCCTCGGTAAGGCCGTAGCCGGCCTCCGCCGGGATGATGAGCACCTTGCCGTCAGCGCGGTCTTCGACGCGCGGCTCGACAGTTACCACCTTTTGCGCCCGGGCTGCCGTAACTGCGGCGGCCGCATT
>CALMWO010000241.1 GCA_937873805.1 uncultured Hyphomonadaceae bacterium | reverse complement strand
AAGGCACGCGTGTGGCGAGCATCTACGGCTCGGACCATATTTCCGAACGCCACCGCCACCGCTACGAAGTGAACGCCGACATCATCGAGAAGCTTGCGCCGCACGGCGTGGTCTTTTCTGGCATGTCGCCGGACGGCAAGCTGCCGGAGATCATGGAACTCACCGATCACCCCTGGTTCATCGGCGTCCAGTTCCACCCGGAACTGAAATCGCGGCCGTTCGATCCGCACCCACTGTTCGCAAGCTTCATCGCGGCCGCCCGCGACAAGAGCCGGCTGGTCTAAGGCGACGGCGAGTGGGCTGTCTTGGATCGCGCTGCTCCCGATCCGGGTGCCGCTGTCGCAAATCCTGAAATGTGAACTGAATCGATCCCGCCCCGGCTTTAAGCGTCTTAGCCTTCCTTTCATGGCGTCCGTGCTATCTGAATAGGGACCGGCGCGGCGATTTCAGGGGTTCTATTGGTCAGTCCAAGCGCACAGCAGTCCATCCTGCCGGCCGATTTCGCCGCGATGGCCGAGCTTCTTCCTGATCTCGCCTGGGCGGCCAACCCGCGCGGTCGCGTAATCTGGGGCAACCAGCGGTGGCGCGAGTATTTTGGTGCGACACCTGAAACGATCGGAGACAACGATTGGAACTCCATCCACGATCCTGAGATCCTTCCTGAGGTCGCCCGGATCTGGACCCATGCGCTGACGACGGGCGAGCCCGCCGAGATGGCGTTTCCGCTGCGCGGCGCCGACGGCATCTATCGCGTATTTCTCACGCGCGCCCGTCCGATGCGGAATGCCAATGGCGAGATTGTCTTCTGGTTTGGCGTGAACACGGATGTTGGCGAATTGCACGCTGCGACAGCTGCGCTGGCCGAACAGAAGCGCCTGCTCGAAATTCTCAACCGCACGGCCGCCAGCATCGCCAGCGAACTGGATCTTGAACGCGTGTTGCAGACGGTCACTGACGTCGGCGTCCAGATCACGGGCGCCGCGTTCGGTGCGTTTTTCTACAACGTGCTGACGGATGCGGGGTTGGCCTATCAGCTCTATACGATCTCTGGTGTGCCGCGCGCGAATTTCGAAAAATTTCCGATGCCCAGGGCGACGCAGGTCTTCGCGCCGACTTTCGACGGCACCGGCATCGTTCGTTCTGACGATATTACCGTAGACCCGCGTTACGGTCACAACGCGCCGTTCAAGGGAATGCCAGAAGGTCATCTGCCGGTTCGCAGCTATCTGGCGGTGCCGATCATCTCTCGCTCAGGTGAAGTTCTCGGCGGCCTGCTGCTCGGCCATCCCGAGCCGAATATTTTCACGGCCTCGCACGAGCAGCTTGTCGTCGGTATTGCCGCGCAGGCTGCCATCGGCATCGACAACTCCCGGCTCTACGACAAGGCGCAGCGCGAGATCGCGGAGCGCCGTCAGGCCGAGGAGGACCGTCTCGTGATCATGCGTGAATTGAATCATCGCGTGAAAAATCTATTCGCCATTTCGGTAGGCATGGTCACCATGACAGCGCGAACTTCCAGTTCGACTCAGGAGATGGCGGGGACCCTGTCTGGTCGCTTGCGCGCGCTCGCACACGCGCACCAGCTGATCCGCCCGAGTGTTGCATCCGACGATCAGAGACCGATGCAGACGAGCATAGCTGCATTGATCGATCGGATTCTGGCTCCGCATATCACCGATCGGGCGCGACAGCTGGAAGTGTCAGGGCCCGACATCCCAGTGGGCCCCAATGGCGCGACCAGTCTCGCACTTGTCCTTCACGAACTTGCGACCAATGCCGCCAAGTATGGCGCCTTGTCGGAATCTGACGGACGGGTTTCGATAGCGTGGAAGATCGAGGGGCAGGCCGTGATGCTGGACTGGATCGAACGCGGCGGGCCTGCCATCGCAGAGCAGCCTCAGCGCAAGGGGTTCGGCACTGACCTTGCGCTCATGAGCGCGAAAGGACAGCTCGGCGGCGCCATCACGCACACCTGGAATTCTGTGGGCGCCGAGATCCAGCTTCGTGCGTCCATCGAAAGACTGTCGAGCTGAAATGGCCCCGCCAGCATCAAACGCGGCGACTGTCCCACCCATCTCGCTGAAAGGCGCTCGAATTCTCGTGGTGGAGGACGAGCCCTTCATTGCCTTTGATCTGATGATGGCTATCGAGGAGTCTGGCGCGGTAGCTATCGGCCCAGCCGCGACCGTAGCCGAGGCGCTGGATTTCATCGGAAATGATCCGCCCGACGGCGCCATTCCTGACGTCAATTTACCAGACGGCACCGTTGCCCCGGTGCTGGATGCCCTACCGCAGGGGGCTGCCATAGTCGTCCATACGGGCATGGGGATGCCCCCCGAAATCCGCACGCGGCACCCGCATATCCCGGTATTTTACAAGCCGACCGAGCCAATGGTCCTGCTTCGCAGGATAGCCATGGGGCTGGCCGGCTGATCGGGACCGCTTGATTCTGTTCGGTCCCGGGGACCGCCGATCCCTGTATCTGCCTGTTTTCGCTTATTTGCGGGGCCTTCCGGTGCTAATGTAGCGGCTTGCAGGCCGGGGCCGATGCGCGTATGACGCCCGCTCGCAAGAACGGGCAGGGCCCGTTTCCACCAGTTTTCTGCCGTTTCCGAGGCAATCATGGCCGTCCCTAAGCGCAAAACATCCCCCTCCAAGCGCGGCATGCGCCGTTCGCATGACCGTCTGCCGACCTCTTCCTACGTGGAAGACAAGGAATCGGGCGAGCTGCGCCGTCCGCACCATGTCGACCCGAAAACGGGCCTGTACCGTGGCAAACAGATCCTGAAGGCCAAGGACGAGGAATAGTCCTCGCCTCTCTGACGATTTATCGCGACGGCCGCCCCTGGGCGGCCGTTTGCATTTCCGGCCAAGCGATTGCAAGCCGGGGCAGTTCAAGACATAGCAGGCACGCTTTTCGCCCTCAGGGAGCAGCTCCCGGGGACCCAGTTCGCCTAACAGCCAAGGGACAGGCCAGTGACCGAGATCATCGACGTCTATGCACGGGAAATCCTGGACAGCCGGGGCAACCCGACGGTCGAGGCGGAAGTCACCCTGGAAGACGGTTCGACCGGCCGCGCCGCGGTTCCGTCGGGCGCATCGACGGGCGCCCATGAGGCGGTCGAGCTGCGCGACGGCGACAAGAGCCGGTATCTGGGCAAGGGCGTTCTGAAAGCGGTGGCTGCGGTCAACGACGAGATCTTCCCGGAACTGCTGGGCATGGACGCGACCGACCAGCGCGCGATCGACGCAGCGCTGATCGAACTCGACGGCACGCCGAACAAATCGCGCCTCGGCGCCAATGCGATCCTCGGTGTTTCGCTGGCCGTTGCCAAAGCTGCTGCGAATGCTTCGGGCCTGCCGCTTTATCGTTATGTGGGCGGAGCCAATGCGCACGTCCTGCCGACGCCGATGATGAACATCATCAATGGCGGCGCGCATGCCGACAACCCGATCGACATCCAGGAATTCATGATCATGCCGGTCGGCATGGACACGTTCGCGGACGCGCTGCGCTGCGGCGCTGAAGTTTTCCATACGCTGAAGAAGGGCCTCGCGGCTGCCGGTCACAACACCAACGTTGGTGACGAGGGCGGTTTCGCGCCGAACCTGAAATCGGCAGACGATGCGCTGGGCTTCATCATGAAGTCGATCGAAGCAGCCGGTTACCAGCCGGGGGAAGACGTTGTTCTCGCGCTCGATGCAGCGGCGACCGAGTTCTACAAGAAGGGCAAGTACGAGCTGGAAGGTGAAGGCAAGTCGCTGTCGTCCGACCAGATGGCTGCTTACTGGGGCGACCTCGTGAGCCGCTTCCCGATCGTGTCGATCGAAGACGGCATGTCGGAAGATGACTGGGAGGGTTGGCTCGCACTGACCAAGCTGATCGGCAACAAGTGCCAGCTGGTGGGCGACGATCTGTTCGTCACCAACACGGCGCGCCTGTCGGAAGGCATTCAACGCGGCGCGGCGAACGCGATCCTGGTGAAGGTCAACCAGATCGGCTCGCTGACCGAGACGCTGGAGTCCGTCCAGATGGCGCAGATGGCCCGTTACGGCGCCGTGATGTCTCACCGTTCGGGCGAGACGGAGGACTCGACGATTGCGGATCTCGCGGTGGCGACGAACTGCGGTCAGATCAAGACGGGCTCGCTGGCGCGCTCGGACCGGCTCGCGAAGTACAACCAGCTGCTGCGCATTGAGGACGAGCTTGGTTCGGCCGCGCGCTACCTCGGCCGGGCGTCGATCCGAGCATAGGTTCGCGTTCCCGCTGCTGGCGGGTTGAGTTGTTTGAATTGGAAACGCGGTCGCTTAGGCGGCCGCGTTTTTGTTTGGGGCGTGCTCGTTCAACACGCATCCCCGGCGAAGGCCGGGGGTCAGACTTTGCGCGAAGGGGCTTGGTGCGCTTCGCGCGCTTCTGTCTGAAGGGGACTGGACCCCGGCCTTCGCCGGGGACGCGTACACGGAGTGTACGCTTCCATTGTGGGTGTGGCTCACGATGGTGAGCGTGCCGTCTTGCGGGACAGCTTCTGGTTCCTTG
>CALMWO010000240.1 GCA_937873805.1 uncultured Hyphomonadaceae bacterium | reverse complement strand
CCATCACCGTGAACCAGGCCCTCGCCGGTGACCTGCTCGAAGAAGTTGCCCTGAGATCTATTTCGAGACGTCAACCAAGGATGATCGTGTGCATCCCGGTCATGCGCGCAAGCTGGCAAAGCGTCTGGAAGAACTGGGCAAGCCGTTCCTGTACTACGAGAACATCGATGGCGGGCACTCGGCTGCGGCGAACCAGCGCGAGGCGGCGAAGCGCTCGGCGCTGGAGTTCACCTATCTGGCGCGCAAGCTCATGGACGGGAAATAGAGCGCCGCGCCACCGGGAAATCGAAATAGGTTTCCGGGAAAGGCTCGTCGTTGAGCGTGAAGTGCCACCATTCTTCGGCGAGCGGACGGAAGCCGTTGGCGGTCATCACGGACTGCAGCATCAGGCGGTTGGCGCGCTGCGCGGGCCTGACGGTCTGGTCAGTCGGCCAGGAGCGGGTGTCGAAAAGATCGTAGGCGCTGCCCATGTCGACCTCGGCTCTTGTCGTCAGATCGATGAGGGTGATGTCGAGCGTTGAGCCGCGGGAGTGGCCGGAGCGTTCCGCGATATAGCCCAACGCGAAGAGCTGGGACTTGTCCACGTTCGGATAGTAGTCGGCCTTGCGCGCCTGATCCTGTGGGTCGCGCGCCCACGCAGCGAAATCGGCGACGGCGCGCGTCGGGCGGTAGCAGTCGAATACCTTGAGGCCGAGGCCAGATTCGCCGAGCACTTTCTGGGCGTTCGCAAGGGCTGCGGCGGCTCGCTGTGTAAGAAGACAGACCGGAGCGTCATAGCCCGTGATCGGGCGGCCCACGAAATTCTCGTGGCCTGCATAGCGCATTTCGACGACGAGATCGGGAATTAGCGCGCGGGTATCGACAAAGTCGGTGGCGTCTTGCGGATCAGGCGCATGCGTGCATGCGGCGAGAGCCAGTGTGAGGATGAATGCGTGCGGGCGCATGACAGTCTCTACCTTCAGTCGCAGCGGCGATGAGGCAGGAAGCCAGCTACGCTGCCGGCCTGCAAGGGTGGATCAGGCCACTTCGCTCGTCTTTGGCGTCAGCGCATCGAGACCAGCGATCATGTCGTCGAGATTGGCGTTGAGCGCGTCGAGATCGGCATTGGCGCTGATGGACGCTTCATCGACTGCAAAGGCGGGTGCGGATTTTGGCGGAGCAGCGAGGGTCGCCCCCGATGCGCCCGGTGACTGGCGGGCGATGGCGGCAAGCAGGGCGTCGAGGTCGATCGGCTTCGAGACATAGTCGCTCATGCCGGCAGCAAGATAGGCCTCGCGGTCACCAGTCATCGCATTGGCGGTCAGTGCGATGATTGGCACGCGCGAGACGGCGTGGGGCAGGGCGCGAATGAGGCGGGTGGCGGTGGGTCCATCCATGATGGGCATCGAGACGTCCATCAGGATGATATCGAAGGCGTCGTCTCGAGCGGCAGCCACTGCCTGCATGCCATCACTCACGAAGACGAGGTCGTGGCCCTGGCCGGACAGCAGCGTGCGGAGAACCTTCTGGTTCACGGCATTGTCCTCGGCGATGAGCATGCGGAGGCGGACGCCGCTGGCGGCGACTGAGCGGGTGCTGATTTTCACTTCGGGCTCGGCGCCGGCCTCGGTCGGGATCTCGAACCAGAAGCAGCTGCCTTTGCCAACTTCCGAGGTGACGCCGATTTCGCCGCCCATGCAGGCGACAAGCTCACGGCTGATGGCAAGGCCAAGGCCGGTGCCGCCGAAGCGCCGCGTTGTGGAGGCATCGGCCTGGCTGAAGCGGTTGAAGAGTTTTGCCCGAACGTCCTCGGGAATGCCGATGCCGGTGTCGCGTACTTCGACGCGGAGAATGTGGGGCGCCTCGCCGGCGAGATAACTGATGTGGAGCGTGACCGATCCGTTGCCGGTGAACTTCACAGCGTTGGAAGCAAGGTTGAGCAGGATTTGGCGGAAACGGGTCGGGTCGCCGATGACCCAAGCGGGTGTGGCGGTGTCGATTGCGACATCGAACCGGACTCGCTTCTCTGTCGCGCCGGGGGTCAGCATCGAGGCGACTTCGTCGGCGATCTGGCGGACGCTGAAGGACAGGCGTTCCAGCTGGAACTGGCCGGCTTCGAGTTTCGAATAGTCGAGAATGTCGTTGAGGATGGTGAGAAGGTTCACCGCACTGTCGCGGACAAGGGTGAGATTGTCGCGCGCAGTTTCATCGATGTGGTTGCGTAGCGTAGCGTCCAGCATGCCGAGCACGCCATTCATCGGCGTGCGGATCTCGTGACTCATCGTGGCGAGAAACGCCGATTTGGCGCGATTGGCGGCTTCAGCTTCGCGCCGGGCCTCTTCAAGGTCGTTATTGATTTCACGCAGGCGCTGGGATTCGCGCGAGCGAGCTTCGAGGCGTCGGTCTATGAAAGCGAGCACGAGCGCGAGACAGACGAAAGCGCTGGTCGCGATGGTCACGCAGGCGGCGAGCACGCCCTTGGACACCAGGGTTTCGTGCGGCGTGACGACAGGGGCGGCGGTCAACACAACGCCTGTCATGCCGGTATAGTGCATGCCGCAGATCGCGATGGCCATGACGATCGCGGCGGCGGCGCGCTGCCAAAGCAGAGTCAGATTGGCGGCAAGCCACAGGGCGACCGTGGCTGCGGTAAGGGCGATGACAATGGAGGCTGTGAAGAGCTCAGGCCGGTAGGCGATTTCACCGGCGATCCTCAGCGCGCTCATGCCCATATAGTGCATGACAACAACGCCCGTGCCGACGAACGCGCCCGCGCCCAGCAGGCGGACGAGCCCAGGCTTGCGGCCGAGCGCCGCTAGGCCCGCCGTGACGGCGGCCGCGGCGACCAGTCCTGAAAGCAGGGTCAGCTTCGGGTCATAACCGCGTTCGATCGGCACGTAGAATGCTGTCATGGCGATGAAGTGCATCGACCAGATGCCGCCGCCGAGCGTGATGCCGGCCATGATCAGCCAGAAGGTGCGTGTCCGGCCTTCGGCGGCGCGCATGCGCTCTGCCATGTCCAGCGAACAAAATGATGCAAGGGCAGCGATGGCGAATGACAACACGACCAGACCGATGTCGTGGTCATGCGCCATACCAGGACTAGTGGAGTCGAAGCAGAAGCCCAGGATCGTCATGAGCTTTGTGGTACGCCGGGAACGGTAAATAACTTATGCTAAAAGCACAAAGAAGCTTAGGTTAGTCCGCGGATTTATGAAGTCCGCCCCGAAGTTTCCTCCGGGGCGGTGTTCATGCGGGCCGTGCTTGTGACCCGCCTATGAGCTGTTCGATCAGTTCAGGATGATCGACGCGATGATGCCGGTGGCGATGGCGGCGAGAATGATTTCGCCGGTATTGTCGTCCTTCACGTAGTGATAGCCACGCGGCGGGGCCTTCTGGTGGATTCCGCGATAGTCGACTTCGCGATAGTTGCGATTGTAGTCGCCGAGACGGTCGCCGCGCGCCCATGGTTTATAGCCCAGCTGGAAGCCGCGGGTGCGATAGGCCGAAGCGGGCGGCGGGCCAGCGTGCCACGTGTTGCGAACGTAGTAGCCATTGTGGACGCGTGCATCCCAGCGTGCGTTCGATCGATCGTCGCGCCACACGGTGGTGCGCGTGTGTGTGACGACGCGGGTGTCGCTGCGATCGTTGCGACGGTCGCTGCGGTCATCGCGACGGTCATTGCGATCGTCGTAGCTGCGCTGATTGTACGATTGCTCGTAGCCGCGGCCCGGCTGGGCGAAGGCGGCGGGAGCGGCGACGGGAGCGGCCAGCGTCATCATGGCGGTGGCGGCGAGAAGGAAGCGTTTCATCTGTGGTCTCCTTTTTCGATCCTGCGGCGCCGGGGAGGAGTGGCGTCCTGGATTGGAGCTAGAGAACGCTTTGGCGGGTGAACGGTGCTTATGAGTGTTGTCTACTTGCGTTCATCCGTGTCGCAACTTGTCGCGAAGGGCGTGTTTCAGACGCGTCAGACACATCATGCGACAGAGCTCACGACGAGGTGAAAAAGAACTGCAGCTGGCCTGCCCAGATATTCTTGGCCGTTGCGCCCGCGAGCCTGAATGAGTGTTCAGGCTCGGGCAGACACAAGGTTGCGAGGGTTGTAACGGGCTGTCGCAGGATGCGCTGTGCGGCACGAAATGTGACTCACTCGGGCATCATTGAGGGAAAGAAGGAGCCCACATCTGCGTTGAACCAGAACTGGTAACGCACGAGGCCTCTCCCATGCCCGCTGATACGACACGCGAACTGATTGCCGACGAGATCGAGACGACTGACATCGAGACGCGTGACAGAGAGGGCGATGCGCCGAAGGGGCGTGCGTCGTCGATCGTATCGGGGCTCGCGCGCAGAAAATGGCTGATCGGCGGAGCGGCGGTTGCGTTCGTTGCGCTGGCGCTGGTGTTCAATCCATTCAACGCGAAGAAGCCGCAGATGGTGACAGCCACCGTCGGACGCGGAGATATAGAACAGACCGTGCTGGCCACAGGCGTGCTGGAGCCGGCCAAGCTGGTGAGCGTCGGCGCACAGGCATCCGGCCAGGTGAAAAAGCTCTATGTCGAGCTTGGCGATACAGTGAAAGCAGGCGATCCGATCGCGGACATCGACTCGCGCAATCAAACCAACTCAGTCAGCAACGCGCAGGCGGGTTTGTCCAATGTGGTTGCGCAGCGCTCGGCAGCGCAGGCAAGTCTCACCGAAGCTCAGCTCAATTTCGACCGTCAGAAGCGCCTCTTTGCTGAGGGCGCTTCGGCCAAGGCGGATCTCGATTCTGCGGAATCGCAACTCGCCAATGCCCGGGCGAACCTCACGGCCTCGAATGCGCAGATCAAACAAGCGAACCTGACGCTGAACACAGCCGAGACGAACCTTGGCTACACCAAGATCGTTGCGCCGATGGATGGCACGGTCGTCGCCGTCGTCACGGAAGAAGGCCAGACTGTGAACGCCAACCAGTCGGCGCCCACCATCGTCATGCTGGCGCAACTCGACAAGATGACGGTGAGCGCGGAGATTTCCGAGGCTGACGTCGAGAAGGTGGAAGCAGGGCAAGACGTCTATTTCACCACGCTCGGCGATGCGAACAAACGGCACTATGCGAAGCTGCGCACGGTGGCGCCGGCGCCTGAATCGATTGAATCGACATCGTCATCCACGTCGTCAAGCGCGGCGAGCGCGGTCTATTACAACGGCTTGTTCGACGTCGATAATGCAGATGGCAAGCTGAAGACCGGCATGACCGCGCAGGTCTATATCGTGCAGGCGTCCGCCAAGGATGCGCTGACCGTTCCGTCTTCTGCGCTCGAACGCCGGGGTCGCGACGGGTATTTCGCCAAGGTTGTGAAAGAGAATGGCGAGGTCGAACGGCGTGCGGTCAAGGTCGGCATCAACACCAACGTTACGGCGCAAGTCACCGAAGGCCTGAAGGAAGGCGAGAAGATCGTCGTCGCCGAGGTGTCGGCTGAACAGAAGGCCTCAGGCTCGCAGAACCAGAACAGCAATCCGCTTGCCATGGGTGGCGGCAGCCGCCGTGGCATGGGCGGTGGAGGCCCGCGCTCATGAGCCCGCCCGATCAATCGACCTTTTATGAGCGTCCTACACCGCCGGCTAAACGCTCAGCGCCTGCGCTGATCGAACTGAAAAAGGTCCGCCGGGAGTTTCCGGCGGGTGACGAGGTGGTCGTTGCGCTCAAGGACGTCAGCCTCACCATCGAGCACGGCGAGATGGTTGCCATTGTCGGTTCGTCGGGCTCAGGCAAGTCGACGCTGATGAACATTCTCGGCTGCCTCGACCGGCCGACATCAGGCACGTACCGCGTGCTCGGGCGCGATACGCGCGACATGGCCCCGGATGATCTGGCGGCGCTGCGTCGCGAGCATTTCGGCTTCATTTTCCAGCGCTATCATCTGCTGTCTGACCTGACGGCGGCGGGAAACGTCGAGACACCAGCGATCTATCTCGGGCGTGCTCCTGAAGAGCGTCGGGCTGAAGCCAAAAAGCTGCTCACGCGGCTCGGGCTCAAGGATCGCGCAGGCCATACGCCAAGTCAGCTGTCTGGCGGTCAACAGCAGCGCGTCTCGATCGCGCGCGCTCTTATCAATGGCGGCGACGTCATCCTGGCGGACGAGCCTACGGGCGCGCTGGATACCACCACTGGCGAAGAGGTGATGGGCATTCTGCGGCAGCTCAATTCAGAGGGCCGCACGATCATCATTGTGACGCACGACATGCATGTGGCCGAACACGCGGACCGGATCATCGAAATCCGCGACGGCGTGATCGTCTCCGACACACGCA
>CALMWO010000239.1 GCA_937873805.1 uncultured Hyphomonadaceae bacterium | reverse complement strand
GCCGGCGCCGTTCTGTTTGGCGATGCAGTCGACGGCAGCTGGTATTTTGACTTGATGCGCGCGGGCACCGACATCTCCGAGCTTCGCGAGACGCTGGTGTTCGGGCAGGCCGCGACGGAGGGCCTTCGGGGTCTGGACCCTAGCGCGGCCGTTGCGGCCATGGCGGACGAAGCTGAAGTCTGCGGCTGCAACGGCATTTGCAAGGGCGCGATCACCACCGCAATCACGACGAAGAAACTTACCAACCTCGATAGCGTGCGGGCCGTCACCAAGGCGTCCGCCTCGTGCGGCTCCTGCACGCCGCTGGTCGAGAAGCTGCTCAAGCTGACGGCCGGCGACGCCGTACAGGAACGCACGGGGCCCAAACCCATGTGCCCCTGCACGCATCACGGGCACGGCCTCGTGCGCAAGCGCATCGTGGAAGAACGCCTGCAATCCATCCCGGCGGTCATGCAGGCGCTTGAGTGGACAACGCCGGATGGCTGCGCCTCCTGCCGCCCTGCGTTGAACTATTACCTGCTCTGCGCCTGGCCTGGCCTCTACCGCGACGACGCGCAATCGCGCTTCGTCAACGAGCGTGTCCACGCCAACATCCAGAAAGATGGCACCTACTCCGTCATCCCCCGCATGTGGGGCGGCATGACGTCGTCGAAGGAATTGCGGGCAATCGCCGACGTGGTCGATCGCTTCGACATTCCTGCGGTGAAGGTCACCGGCGGCCAGCGCATTGACCTGCTTGGCGTACAAAAGGAGCAACTTCCCGCGGTATGGGCTGAGTTGAACGCCGCCGGCATGGTTTCCGGTCACGCCTATGGCAAAGCGCTGCGGACCGTGAAGACATGTGTCGGCTCCGAGTGGTGCAGGTTCGGCACGCAGGATTCCACCGGACTTGGCATCAAACTGGAAAGACTGCTCTGGGGATCGTGGACGCCCGCCAAGGTCAAACTTGCCGTTTCCGGCTGCCCACGCAATTGCGCGGAGTCGACGTGCAAGGACATCGGCGTCATCTGTGTGGACAGTGGTTACGAGATCCACATCGGCGGCGCCGCTGGACTGCACATCAAAGGGACGGAACTGCTCACGAAAGTTCGCGGCGAACGCGACGCTATGGAACTGATCGCGGCGATCCTGCAGCTCTATCGCGAGGAAGGCTTCTATCTCGAGCGCGTCTACAAGTGGATGGATCGCGTCGGCATCGCCAGCATTGCCGCTCGCGCTGTCGATGATGCCGTCGAACGGGCAAACCTG
This sequence comes from uncultured Hyphomonadaceae bacterium, assembly GCA_937873805.1. Classification (GTDB taxonomy): domain Bacteria; phylum Pseudomonadota; class Alphaproteobacteria; order Caulobacterales; family Hyphomonadaceae; genus UBA7672. The sequence continues at coordinate 5,025 of CALMWO010000239.1, read as the reverse complement.
CTCGAACGCTTCATGGAGGCACAGCGCTTCAGCCAGGACGATCCATGGGCCGAGCGGGCCGCGGGACACGACGCATCCGAGTTCCAGGGCCTTGGCGCCCCGTTACGGGTGGCCGCAGAATGAGCGCCCTGATGGACCACATCTGGGTCGACATCTGCGCCGTGACGGACATTCCGCAACGCGGCGCGCGCAATGTGGCCGGCATCAAAGGACCGATTGCAATCTTCCGCACGGGGGATGATCAGGTCTTCGCACTCATTGACCGCTGCCCGCACAAGCAGGGCCCTCTCAGCATGGGCATCGTCCATGGCGCGAGTGTCACCTGCCCGCTGCATGGACGGAATGTAGACCTCGCGACGGGACAACTCATGGGCGCTGATGCGGGGCAAGGATGCGCCCCGCGCATCAATCTTCGTGTCGTGAATGGCCGGGTCGAACTCGCAGCGGAGGCGCTGCGCTGATGGGCGAAGCCGGCGTTCGCACCACCTGTCCCTATTGCGGCGTTGGCTGCGGACTTCGCGGACAGGCGACGCCCGAGCGTTCACTGAAGATCACCCCTGACTTGCAGCACCCTGCCAATCAAGGCCGCATCTGTTCAAAGGGCGCAGCCCTTGGAGAGACTGTTGGGCTCGAAGGCCGCCTGCTGAACCCCACTATCGGCGGGCGAGCGGTCAGCTGGCAGCGTGCGATCAACCACGTCGCACGCGGCTTCCAGCGGACCATCGACAAGCACGGACCGGACTCAGTTGCATTCTACGTGTCGGGTCAGTTGCTGACGGAGGACTACTACGCAGCCAACAAGCTGATGAAAGGCTTCATCGGCTCGGGCAACATCGACACGAACTCGCGCCTCTGCATGGCGTCTGCGGTCGCGGCACACACACAGGCTTTCGGCGGCGATTATGTCCCCGGCTGCTATGAAGACATCGACCTCGCGGATCTGGTCGTCATGTCCGGTCACAACGCCGCGTGGACGCACCCTGTCCTCTACCGGCGCATGGAAACTGCACGAAAGCGTGGACAGCGCCATGTCGTGATTGATCCGCGTCGCACGGAAACGGCTGACGCCGCGGACCTTCACCTGCCGCTTGCACCGCAATCCGATGTGCGCCTCTGGAACGGCCTTCTCGCTGACCTCATCCGTCGCGGCGCTGTCGACACGTCCTGGATTGCCAATCACGTCAGCGGCTTCGACACGGTCGCCGCCAGCCTCGCGGTCGCAGATCAGTCGCCATCCGCTGTCGCGGCAGATTGCGGCGTCGAAGAAGATACTCTTCGGCGTTTCTACGCGATGTTCGCCGAAACACCGCGTACCGTCTCTCTGTTTTCCATGGGCGCCAACCAGTCCGCGCAAGGTGTCGCCAAGGGGCTCGCCATCCTCAACGCACACCTCGCCACGGGAAGGATCGGCAAGCCCGGCGCCTGTCCGTTCTCGATCACCGGCCAACCCAATGCCATGGGCGGCCGCGAAGTCGGGGGGCTGGCCTCAACCCTCGCCGCGCACATGGGCTTCACCGACGAAAACTGCAGCCGCGTCCAGCGCTTCTGGTCCTCACCCGCCATCGCGCGCAAGCCGGGCCTCAAGGCGATCGACATGTTCGAGGCGATCCATGACGGCCGCATCAAGGCCGTCTGGGTCATGGCCACCAATCCTGCCGTCAGCCTTCCGAACTCCACGCGCGTCCGCGAAGCTCTCTCACGCTGCCCGCTTGTTGTGGTGTCTGACTGCATGGCCGAAACAGACACGGCCGCCTACGCACACGTGAAACTGCCCGCGTTGGCCTGGGGCGAGAAGGACGGCACGGTCACGAACTCCGAGCGCCGGATCTCGCGCCAGCGCGCCCTCTTTCCAGCACCCGGCGAAGCGCGCCCCGACTGGAAGATCATCGCAGATATCGCTCGCGCGATGGGCCATGCCGACGCTTTCTCCTGGCGCACCCCGGCCGACATTTTCCGTGAATACGCACGCCTGACCGCCTATGAAAACACCAATCGCATGCTCGATCTTTCTTCGCTCATCACGATGACTGATGACGCATACAAAGCCTTCGAGCCAACACAATGGCCCATGCGCGAGCGCAAAGGTGATGCGCGCCTGTTCACAGATGGCCGCTTCCCGACGCCCGATGGCCGCGCCCGCATGATCGCGGTCCAACCCGTAGCTCCCGCCGACCCTGTCAGCCTGCGCTACCCGCTCTCGCTCAACACCGGCCGCGTACGTGATCAGTGGCACACCATGACGCGCACCGCCCTTGCGCCCGGGCTCTCCCGCCACATCCCTGAACCCTATGTCGAGATCCACCCGCTCGACGCTGCGCCCGCGGGCGTAACCGACGGTCGCCTCACCTGCGTGGAGACTGCGCGCGGCGAAGCCGTCGTCATCGCGCGCGTGACGGATCGGCAGCGCCGCGGCTCGCTTTTCATGCCGATGCACTGGACTGACGCTTTCGCCCCGAATGGTCGCGTCAACGCCACGACGAGCGGCGCCGTGGATCCCGTCTCGGGCCAACCCGAATTCAAGCACACGCCCGCTCGCATCTATGGCTACCGCGAGACATGGGCGGGCTTCTACATTTCCCGCGCGCCAGTCGAGGCGCCTCGCGACCTCCCCGTCATCTGGCGGCGCATTCCACAGACTGGCGCCCATCTGCACGAATTTGCCGGGCGCGGCGGTGAGAGCGAACGGGAGCAACTCGCCCGCGCTCTGCTGAAAGGCGCAACCGGCGAATGCCTGCGCTTCGAAGACGCCGCCGCGAACTCCCGGCGCGAAGCATGGATCGTGGATGGCCGGCTCGAGCACATCTTCTTCGCCGGCGCCCGCCTTCCGCCGCGCGAATGGCTGGCAGCTGCTTTCCAGGAAGAGACACTCTCGGATGATACGCGCCGCTTTCTTCTGCACGGCAGGGCGCCGGGTGTTCGGCTGGATAGCAGCTCCATCGTCTGCGCCTGCGCCAGCGTCACTGCGAACACCATTGTCACCGCCATCCAGGCCGGCGCCTGCACGCTCGATGCCGTTGGAAACGCCACGCGCGCCGGCGCAACCTGCGGCTCTTGTCGCCCTGCATTGCAACAACTGATCGCCGCTACAATCCCTGAGGAGAAGCGTGATGCAGCCTGATCATGGAACGCCTGCACGCATGGGTCGTGTCCGCCTTGTTGGTGCGGGTCCGGGTTCGGCTGACCTGCTGACGGTTCGCGCGCTCAAGGCCATTCAAACCGCAGACGTGATACTGTTCGACGCCCTCGTCGGCGACGACATCCGCGCGCTGTTTCCACCTGGCGCACGCTGCATTGAGGTCGGCAAGCGCGGCCACCGCCCCTCGACGCCGCAGGATTTCATCAATCGGCTCATGCTGCGATTCGCGCGTACGGGAGCGGTGGTTGCGCGCCTCAAGGGCGGCGATCCGTCCATCTTCGGGCGCGCGGCTGAAGAACGCGCCTATCTCGAAGATCACGGCGTGCCTGTCGAAGTCGTTCCAGGCATTACCACAGCCTCCGCCGCAGCCGCGGAATTCGGCTTCTCGCTGACAACGCGGGCTGGCGCCCGCCGTGTCGTGATCGCAACTGGCCGCACGCTTGATGGCGCCTCGGGCGATTGGGCCGCGATAGCCGATCCGTCTACCACGCTCTGCCTCTATATGGGCTGCGCGGACATCTCATCGATCTCGCAGCAGCTGATCCAGGCTGGCATGTCGCGCGAAACGCCAGCAATCGCCGCCATCGACGTGTCGCGCCCCGGCTCCCGCCTTGTCAGTTCGACCATCGATCAACTTGCCGATGCCCTGTCGCACGAGAAGATAGCCGCCCCGGTCTTTATCTGCATCGGCTTGGCCTGCGCCGACGCGATCAGCGCCGCGCCCGAACTATCGCTTCTGCGTGCTGCAGGTCTTCAGGCGTGTTGACGTTGAGACAAATATCCGCGTCGCTGAATCTGACACGCGTGAGCCCGGCTCTTGCCAGCACGTCCCTCACAGACGGATGTCCGTCAGCCAGCTCGGCCCGCAACCATGACGCCAGCTCGCTACGCCACATGGAGATCAACGGCTGCAGACCATCGGCAGTCTCTGCGCATGCGACCCTTGCGTCAGACGACAGCGCGGCATCGAGCTGGGCGACTACATCGGCGGTCAGCAGCGGCGTATCGCAAGGCGCCACCATCACACGATCCGCACCCTCTCGCATCGCCCACTCCAGCGCCGCACAGACGCCGGACAGCGGCCCCGCCGGAAAGCCTGGCGGATCAACTAGCTCCACCGCGCCGATCGCCTTCGTCGCTTCTGCGTCGCCGACAACGGCGATGTTGCTGGCCAGCGGACGCAGGGCTCCGGCGACATGCGCCACGAGTGGTTTGCCGTCGAGCATGACGAGCGCCTTTCGGCCTCCCATCCGCACACCGGCGCCTCCCCCCAGAATTGCCGCAACCCGTTTCACCTGCATCCTGTCATCTGGCACGCACCCAGCGGCGAAGCCAACCCTTCCGATATGCCGTCGCGATCAATCACCCTCCCGAGAGGACCAACAGCATGACGCTTGCTCACCTCGACGCCAATTTCGCTGTCCTCGATGGCATCGGCGATGTGCAGGCGATCTTCGCCTTCGAAGCCGACTTCGCGCATGATCTCCGCTGCATTCCCATGGTCGTGCGGTTCAAGCTCGATCGTTGCGGCGTGAAGCTATCGCTCAGGCAGTGGTCGAAGATGGGAATGGCAAATCGCGCCAGTCTTCTCGCAAGCCGATGCGATACAGGCGCGGAGATCGAAGCCTACAGAATTGCCGTGGTGCATCTGGCGAAGACGCACAGTCCTGAAGCCATCAAGTGGCTGCCGCTTGATCCGAAGCCCGCCTGGGCCAATGCGTCGCGCGTGCCGGCAGAGATTATCCGTCAGGCTACGGACTCCGGCGTGGCGCCGCCATCGCCGCAATGCTGGAGCGAGCTTTCTACGCTGCAGCGCTTCGCCCTGCTGAAGCTGGCGCGTTCCGACCACGACAACCACAACTTCGTGCCAGCGATGCGCGAGATGCAAC
>CALMWO010000238.1 GCA_937873805.1 uncultured Hyphomonadaceae bacterium | reverse complement strand
TGAGTGGTGGTGAGCGTCACGGCCAGGGTGGCGAGTGGTCTGTGGAGCATCCGCGCATGCGCTGGCAGGTGCTCGAGGCTTTCGCGGAAGCAGCGGATGCGGCCGGCATTCCGCATGTCGCGGATTTCAACACGGGCGACAATACCGGCGTCGGCTATTTCCAGGTGAACCAGAAAGACGGTGTGCGCTGGTCGTCGGCGCGCGGCTTCCTGAAGCCGATCCTGAAGAAACGTCCGAACCTGAAACTGGTAACCGGTGCATTCGTCGAGAATGTCGTGATGCACAACAATCGCGCCATCGGCGTTTCCTGGTTCCGCGAGAAGCGTCACGACGTCGAGCACAATGTTTCGCGCGGGGCGAACATCATCCTCGCGGCAGGCGCAGTGCAGACGCCGAAGCTGCTGGAGATGTCCGGCATCGGGCAAGCCGGGCGGATAAGCGCGCTTGGGCTGCCTGTAGTGCATGACCTCGCAGGGGTGGGCGAGAACCTGCAGGACCATCTGCAGCTTCGCCCGATCTACAGGGTGCGCGGCGTGCCGACGCTGAACGAGCAATACGCCAACTGGCTGCGCAGGCCTGCGATGGCGGTGGACTATGCCTTGCGCCGCAGAGGGCCGATGACGATGGCGCCCTCGCAGATGGGCGCCTTCGCGAAGACGAACGAGCGGCATGCGACGCCCAACGTGCAGTTCCATGTGCAGCCGCTGTCGTTGCCCAAGTTTGGTGAAGCGCTGCATCCGTTCCCGGCGATCACGATCAGCGTGTGCAATCTGCGGCCGGATAGCCGCGGGTCGATCCATGCGAAATCGCCAGACCCGGAAGTCGCGCCATCGATCCAGCCGAACTATCTGGCGACGGAGAGCGACAGGATCACCGCGATCGAGTCGATCCGGCTGGTGCGCAGGATCGTCGAGCAGCCGGCGCTGAAGCGGTATTCGCCGGAAGAATTCACGCCGGGAGCCGGGCTGACAACGGACGCTGAACTGGCGAAGGCGGCGGGCGATATCGGCACGACGATCTTCCATCCGGTGGGGACGGCGAAGATGGGCGCGGCGGGCGACAAGTCTGCCGTGGTGGACGAGCGTCTGCGCGTGATCGGGATCGAAGGCTTGCGCGTCATCGACGCCTCGGTGATGCCGCACATTGTCAGCGGGAACACGAACTCGCCCACGATGATGATCGCCGAGAAGGGCGCTGCGATGCTGCTGGAGGATGCCCGGCGGTAGCTGCAGACGGGCTTTCGCCCTGATTTCAAAGGCTTCTGACGCGGAACCTTGCCCGGCAGGCTGCCCGGCGCTATCTCCGCGCATCGTCAGCCGGAGCCTTGCCATGGCCGTTGCCACCTATCTCGATTTCGAGAAGCCCGTTGCGGACCTCGAAAAGCGGATCGCGGAGCTTGAAGCGACCGGCGGCGCGACCGTCGAGGACGAGGTCGGCAAGCTGCGCGAGAAGGCCGAGAAGCAGCTCGAGCACATCTACACGCATCTCAATGCCTGGCAGAAAACACAGGTCGCGCGCCACCCGGAGCGGCCGCACTTTATGGATTATGTGGGCGGCCTGTTCGAGGAATTCGTCGAGCTCGCGGGTGATCGCAAGTTCATGAACGATGACGCGATCCTTGGCGGTCTCGCGCGCTTCCGCGGCAAGCCTGTGGTGGTGATTGGCCACGAGAAAGGTCGCGATACGCAGACGCGCCTGAAGCACAATTTCGGCATGGGCAAGCCGGAAGGTTATCGCAAGGCTGTGCGCCTGATGGAGCTGGCGGGACGGTTCAGCCTGCCGGTGATTGCGCTGGTCGACACGTCAGGCGCCTTCCCGGGCAAGGGCGGCGAAGAACGTGGCCAGGCCGAAGCATTGGCGCGGGCGATCGAAGCGTGCCTGACGCTGGATACGCCGATGATCTCGGTGATCGTGGGCGAGGGCGGTTCGGGCGGCGCAGTGGCGCTGGCGTCCGGGAACAAAGTGCTGATGATGGAGCACGCTGTCTATTCGGTGATCTCGCCGGAAGGCGCGGCCTCCATCCTGTTCCATGACGCCAAGCGCGCGAAGGATACCGCCGAGGCGATGAAGATCACGGCGCAGGATCTGGCCAGGTTCCGCATCGTGGATGCTGTCGTCACCGAGCCGATGGGCGGCGCACATCGCAACCCGAAGGACGCGATCGAAAGCGTGGGCGACGCCATCGAGGCAGCGCTCGCAACCCTTGCCGGCATGACGCCGGACGATCTGCGCGCGCAGCGCAAGGAGCGTTTCTACGCCATCGGCCGTGAAGGTCTCGCGTAAGCGCGCGCCCTACTCGATCTTGTAGACAAGCGAGAATTTGGTGGCCGTGTCGGTCGGCTCGAAGCCCGGCAGCGGGTCCGTGTCGTGGCGCACGTCGAGCGACACGCGGGCGCTGAGATTGCCGATGATATTGGCGGTCAGCGCTGCGCTGTTCGAAACCTGCGTCGAGGCGTCTGAGGCGACCACTTCGGTCGTGTCGGTGAATTTGACGCGCTCGTTGAAGTCGTGGCTGAAGCGCGAGGCGACGCGGCCGCCTATGCTTTCTTCTGTCGAGGCGAGCGTCGTTGCAGTCGCACGGACTTCGTCGATCTTGTAGCCGGGGCCGCCTTCCAGCGTCCACTTTGTGGTCGGCAGGTCGACGGCCTTGAAGGCCGCGCCGATGCCGAGGAAGTAGCGGTTTTCGAAGCCCGAGAACTGATCGCGTTCGCCGGTGAGGCGGGCATAGCCGCTCCATTGCTCTCCGAAGGAACGGTCGATCTGGCCGGCGGCGAAGATGCGATTGCGGGTTTCGACTTCATCCGTGTCGCCATAGTCGAAGGCGAGTTCGCCGAGCTGGGTCCATTCCCCGCCGGTGTGCTTGGCCTTGAGGGCGACGCCCGCATCGCGGGTTTCGGTGTTGCCCGTGGTGAAGCCGGCGTTGAAGGCGCCTTCGCCGGTCCATTTGTCTTCGGTCTGCGCCATGGCGGGGAGAGCCGGCGCGGCGGCAAGGGCGGCGAGGGAAGCAAGACGGACAAGTTTCACGGGAACACAACTCCAGACGACGAACACAGGCGTTCAGGCTGGGCGTGACCCTAAAGCCAAGTGTGACGACAATCTGGCGGTGGCGCGATTTATCGGGTGCGAAACAGAAGAATTCGTCGCCGGAACATTTGGATGCTGGCGGCGCTTGCCCGCGCAGCTTGGTTCCAGCGGATTGACTTGCGTGAGGAAGCGGATCAGAAGCTCGCCCGCTTGCTTCGAGAGAGCCGCCTATGAGTGTCAACACCCTCTAGTACGCGCCGGGGACCTGCCCGGCCTGGCATCATGTGCCTTAGCTGCGCGTGTTGATGACATGCGCGCCTGACTCTCATTTCGGAAGCTATTCCAATGTTCGAATTTCTGAGGCGTTCCTCGCCGCTATGGCGACACGCTGACTTCAACCGGCTCTGGGCCGCGCAGATCCTGTCTGCGTTCGGCAGCCGGATTACGCGCACAGCCATCCCGATCATCGCGGTGAGCGTGCTGCTGGTGACGCCATGGGAGGCGGCTGTCCTCTCGGCATTGAGCTATGCGCCTTACGTTCTGGCGGGGCTGTTCGGCGGCGGGTTTGTCGAACGGGCCAACAAGACGCGGCTGATGGTGGCGATGGACCTTGTCCGTTTCGCACTCGTCATTGCCGTGCCGCTGGCCTGGTATTTCAACCTGCTGAGCTTTCCTCTGCTGTGCCTGTTGGCGGCGGGTGTGGGCGGGGCGAGTGCGCTGTTCCAGAACGCCGATGTGGCGATCCTGCCGCGCCTTGTCGGCCAGGATCATCTGGTCGAGGCGAACTCGCGCTTGCAGGCGACGGAGTCCATCGCCGAGCTGACGGGGCCGGGGGCTGCGGGCGTCCTGATCGACCTGCTGACAGCGCCGATTGCGATGGTAGTGGATGCGCTCACCTTCATCTGGTCGGCGTTCTGGCTGTGGCGCATCCCCAAACAGCAGGGGCAGGCGAGCGACGAGGCGAAGGCTGAAATGGTTTCGCAGCCGTCTGTGTGGGCCACGTTGAAGAGCGACATCGTGGTCGGCTTCTTCGCGATCTGGCGATGCCGTCCGATGCGGGCGATCATCACGGGCAACTTCTTCTGGTACATTTCGGCGGGCTTCTTCTTCGCCACGCTGATGGTGTTCCTGTTGCGCGACCTGCACATGGCGCCGTCGGTGATCGGCGTCATGATTTCCGTCGGCGGGTTCAGCGCGTTGCTGGGGTCGCTGGCGGCGCGGCCGCTGGCGAAGGCGATCGGGTATGGGCGAGCGGTGCTAGCGGGGTTCTGCTTCAGCGTGGTCGGCCTGCTGATGTTGATACCGGCGGCGGCGTTCAAGGAATGGGCGTTGCTGTTCCTTGTGGCGCAGCAATTCCTCGGCGACTTCGGGATCATGATCTACACGATCCTCGCCGTGAGCCTTCAGCAGAAACTGCTGCCTGAGGAAGAGCTGGCGCGCGCCAATGGGTTCAACCAGGTGGTCAACGGCGTTGGCATGACCGTCGCCATTCTGATTGCAGGGTGGGTGGCGGAGACGATCGGCGTTTCCAACACGGTGATGCTGGGGGCCGGCATTGCGGTGCTCGGCATTGCGCCGCTGCTGACGCCGCATCTGATGGGCATCGGCGAGGAGCCGATGGGGCGGGACGAGGTGGCGGCGGCGGAATGAAAAAGGCCCCGGAGGCGATCGCTTCCGGGGCCTTTCTATCTGTCTGCGTCGCGAAGTCTAAGCGCGCGCGGCAGTGCTCACATCGCCGTGGCAATTCTTGTAGCGCTTGCCCGAGCCGCAGGGGCAGGGCGAATTGCGCGGTGTCGCAGCCCAGGCGGCGAGGGGTGCGCTGGCCTGTTGTTGCGGCGGTGCGGCTTGCGCCGGAGCTGCTTGCGGACGCGAAGCCATCTGCTGCGGAGGCGGCTGGTTCGCATCGCCCGAGGTCGCGCCCGGAGGCTGCTCGGTGACGAACTGGCCGCGCATCAGCACGCGCGTGACGCCCGAGCGCAGATCGCTCAGCAGGCGTTCGAACAGCGTGAAGGCTTCGTTCTTGAACTCGTTCAGCGGATCGCGCTGTGCGTAGCCACGCAGGTGGATGACAGAACGCAGCTGGTCGAGATGCCAGAGGTGTTCACGCCAGCGCGTATCGACTTCCTGAAGCAGGATCTGCTTTTCAAGCCAGCGCATACGCTCCTCGCCGACAGCGGCGGTCTTGCGGGCGTAAAATTCATCGGAGGCTTCAACCAGCTTGGTTGCGACTTCGGCCGTGGCGACGCCTTCTTCGGCGGACCATTCGCGCACCGGCACGGTCATGCCCAGCACGTCGGCGATCTCTTCCTCGAGCTCGCCCATGTTCCACTGATCCTGGTACGCCTTCTCCGGCATGTGACGCAGGCACATGTCGTTGATCAGCTGGTGGCGCATTTCCTTGACGGTGTCGGCCACGCTGGCGGCGCGCATGAACTCGATGCGCTGTTCGAAGATCGCCTTGCGCTGGTCGTTGGTGACGTCGTCGAATTTCAGCAGGTTCTTGCGGATGTCGAAGTTGCGTTGTTCGACGCGCTTCTGCGAGGTTTCGAGCGCCTTGTTCATCCACTTGTGGGTGATGGCCTCGTCTTCCTTGATGCCGAGGCTGCGCATGATGCTGTCGAGGCGTTCGGCGGCGAAGATGCGGAGCAGGTCGTCTTCAAGGCAGATGTAGAATTTGGAGCGGCCCGGGTCGCCCTGACGGCCGGTACGGCCGCGCAGCTGGTTGTCGATGCGGCGGCTTTCGTGGCGTTCGGTGGCGAGCACGTAGAGGCCGCCAGCAGCCAGCGCTTCAGCGCGCTTGGCGGCGATGTCGGCGCCGATGGCGGCGTGCAGGGCTGTGGTTTCTTCCTCGGTGAGATCGCGGCCGAGCGTTTTCACCTTCTCGGCTGTCTCTTCCTCGATGCGCATTTCGAGGTTGCCGCCGAGCTGGATGTCGGTGCCGCGGCCGGCCATGTTGGTGGCGACCGTGATGTTACCCGGCACGCCGGCCTGCGCGATGATGTGGGCTTCGCGCTCGTGGTGGCGGGCGTTGAGAACCTGGTGCGGGATCTTCTCGACCGACAGGAGGTTCGAGAGAACTTCCGATTTCTCGATCGAGACGGTGCCTACCAGCACGGGCTGCTTGCGGCGCACGCAGTCGCGGATGTCGGCGATGATCGCCTTGTATTTCTCTTTGCCCGTCCGGTAGACGACATCGTCCTCGTCGATCCGCTTGATCGGACGGTTGGTCGGGATCTCGGTGACTTCCAGC
>CALMWO010000237.1 GCA_937873805.1 uncultured Hyphomonadaceae bacterium | reverse complement strand
CGTTGAAGTTTGCTGGCCGCTCTAGATCCCGACTTCCGCAAGGATGAGCGGCGGACTTAGGTCGACTCCGCGAACAGCTCTCGCCCGATCAGCCAGCGGCGGATTTCGCTCGTCCCTGCCCCGATCTCGTAGAGCTTGGCGTCGCGGAGGAGGCGGCCTGTGGGGTAGTCGTTGATGTAGCCATTGCCGCCGAGGATCTGGATGGCGTCGAGCGCTAGCTGTGTGGCGGTTTCGGCGGCGAAGAGGATGGCGCCCGCGGCGTCTTTGCGGGCTGTGCGGCCGGCATCGCAGGCTTTGGCGACGGCGTACACATAGGCCTTGGACGCGTTCATCTTCACATACATGTCGGCGACCTTGCCCTGGATGAGCTGGAACTCGCCGATGGATTTTCCGAACTGCTTGCGGTCGTGGATGTAGGGCAGCACGACGTCCATGCAGGCCTGCATGATGCCGGTGGAGCCGGCGGCCAGCACCGTGCGTTCATAGTCGAGGCCGGACATAAGGATTTCGACGCCGCTGTTGAGCGGGCCCATCAGGTTTTCTTCAGGGACTTCGCAATCCTCGAAGACGAGTTCGCCGGTTTCGGAGCCGCGCATGCCGAGCTTGTCGAGCTTCGGCGCGACGCTGAAACCCTTGAAGCCCCTCTCGATGATGAAGGCCGAGATGCCGCGCGAGTTCTTGTCGGGCGCGGTCTTGGCATAGACGATCAGCGTATCGGCGGAGGGGCCGTTGGTGATCCACATCTTCGAGCCGTTCAGGATGTAGCGGTCGCCCTTCTTCACGGCGTTGAGCTTCATCGACACGACGTCGGAGCCGGCGCCGGGTTCGGACATGGCGAGCGAGCCGAGGTGTTCGCCGGTCATCAGCTTGGTGAGATAGCGGCGCTTCTGTTCGTCCGTGCCCCAGCGGCGCATCTGGTTGACGCAGAGGTTGGAGTGGGCGCCGTAGCTGAGGCCCACGGAGGCGGAGGCGCGGCTGATCTCTTCCATCGCCACGGCGTGTTCGAGATAGCCGAGGCCGGAGCCGCCCCACTCTTCTTCGACTGTGATGCCGAGAAGACCGAGTTCGCCCATCTTCGGCCAGAGGTCGCGCGGGAACTCGTCCGTGCGGTCTATCTCCGCCGCGCGGGGCGCGATTTCGGATTGGGCAAAGGAGCTGACTGTATCGCGGATCATGTCCGCGGTTTCGCCAAGGTCGAAGTCGAGGGAGCGTGTGTTTGGGATCATGGGTGGCAATCTACCCTGCGCGGAGCAGATTGCCAGTTGCCGTGTCGTAAAGACGCTAGGCGTCGTCGGACGAGCGGTTCCAGAAGAGGAAATAGACGCTCATCAGCAACATAACACCGAAGACCGCGAGAAGCGTGGCGGCGGCGCGGGGAATGCTGGCGTCGAGCGGGGCCGAGATCTTGAAAGTATCCACAGCGCCGATGATCAGCCCAAGGACCGACAGGACCAGGACGATAATCCACGGGGCCTGCATGGCGAGACGGCCGGAGATGGGGCCGATGCGCTTGGCGGCGCCGTTGACGTATTTCGCCTTGCGTTCGGCTTCCGCGAAGAGCTCGGCAGGATCACGGCCCGGATCGATGATTTCGGTGTCGTCGATGACCGGACGGGCTCGAGCGGTGGCCATGCGCTCGGTAGGCTGGTCGAAATCAGGCAGACCCTCCCGCACTTCCGGTTCGGATTGCTTTGCGGAAATCGGCTTCGACTGCGGAGCAGCGGCGCTTTCCTGCGTATCGATTTCCTTCTCGGCGCGTTCGAGGATGCGAGCAACACGCTCGGCAACCACGCGGCGGGCGCGATCGATATCTTCGGCGGTCTTCGGTTGCGCGGGTTGTTCGACTGGCGTTTCGATGACGGGCTCGCGGATAACAGGTTCAGCAGGCGCAACGACGGCGCCCAGCGGAAGCGGGATTTCCGGGGTCGGCTGAATGGATTCGCGCGTGCGCTCGGCAAGGCGGCGAACGGCTTCGGCAATGTCGCCAGAGGGCGCGGGGCCGTTGCGCGGGACTTCTTCGTCGTCGTTATCGCGATGGCGCGGATGGCCGATGGTCTCGGCGCCGGTATCGATTTCAGGTTTGACCAGCGGGGTGGGCGCGGACGGCGGTCCGTTCGGGTGCTCAAGAAAGAGCCCCTTCTCGGCAGCGCGGCGACGGACAAGTGCATCGACAACCATGACCCGGCCATGGATGCGAGCCCTGCGCCAGAGGTCGAAACCATTGGCGGCAGCGAGGAAATCGCCGGCGTTAAGGTTACGCAGGACGTCCGAGTCCCGGAACTGGGCGGGCGAAATGTTGAAGGCGAGCGAGACCAGCGCGTCGAACTGGTTCTGCAGCAGGGGGGCATAGAGGAAAGACGCGACAGCATCCTCGACCGGCTTGAGATCGTAGGTGAGCAGGTCCTCGGCGTCTTTCTGGCTGATGGTGAGGCCTTCGCGGGCCGTGCGGACGTGGCCATAGCCGATCGTCCAGCGTCCATCGGGAAGCCGGGTGGCGGTTTCGCGGAAACCTTCGAAGCTCTTGATGAGCTCCAGGCCCTTTGAAGAAGTACGCAATCGTCCTGTCATCGTCCTGACCTGACACATCCCCCATGGATTTCGCCTGTCCGGTGCAATCCAGACGCCAGTCTCGTGGGAAGGGTCAGAGGAGCATCAGGCTTGCCAGCCCGAGGAAGACGAAAAAGCTGGCCATATCAATGGTCGTCAGCACAAAGACTGACGAGGCCACAGCGGGGTCTGCGCCGAAACGCTTCAGGGTTAATGGGGCGAGAATGCCGACGAGGCCGGCCCAGGTGAAGGTTATCATCATCGACAGGCCGATGACGACGCTGATGGTCGGGTTGTGGAACCAGAGCAGCACGATCAGGGCAGCGCTCCAGGCGATGATGGTTCCGTTGATCATCGCGGTCAGCGCCTCGCGGCGGATGGCGCGGCGAACCAGCGGGCCTTCGAGGTCGCGCTCGGCGATGGCGCGGACGGAGACTGCCAGCGCCTGCGATCCGGCATTGCCGCTGAGGCCGGCAACCACGGGCATCAGGAAGGCGAGCGCGACGACTTCGTCGATGACGTGAGCGAACAGCGAGACGACGCTGGAGGCGACGAAGGCCGTCATCAGGTTTACCAGCAGCCACGGAATGCGCGCGCGCACAGCGGAGACGAGCGACTGGTTGACGCCGGCCTCGCTGACGCCCGACAGGGCGAGAATGTCTTCCTCGGCTTCTTCCTGGATAACGTCGACGACGTCGTCGATGGTGATCATGCCAGTCAGGCGGCCGGCTTCATCGACCACGGGCGCTGAGGCAAGGTTGTATTGGCGGAAGATGTAGGCGACTTCTTCCTGGTCCATCTCAGGCCGGACCTGGACGGGGACTTCCTTCATGATCTCCTTCAGCGGCGTCTCACGCGAATAGCGCAAGAGACGCGATACCGGCACGCTGCCCTGGAGGCGGAAGGCGGGGTCGACGATGTAGATTTCGAAGAAGGTTTCCGGCAGGTCGTCGTCGCTGACGGAACGCATGTGGTCGATCGCCTGCCCGACTGACCAGAACACAGGCGCCGCCACGAAGGCGCGCTGCATCAGGCGGCCAGCGGACTCGTCGTCGAACGACAGCGAGCTTTCGATCGCCGCGCGGTCGGTGGCGGAGACCTTGCTGAGAATGCGAACGCGGCGATCTTCTTCGAGATCGCTGAGGAGGAACGACGCGTCGTCTGAATCCAGATGGCCGATCATCGCCGTGACGGCGGCGTCGGTCAGCTCGTGCAGCGCCTCGAGGCGCATGTTGTCCGACAGTTCGGCCACCGCCTCGGCCGGCAGATCCTTGCCAAGCAGGTGGATGGCCTTGCGGAAAGCTTCCGACGGCAGATGTTCCAGCAAGTCTGC
>CALMWO010000236.1 GCA_937873805.1 uncultured Hyphomonadaceae bacterium | reverse complement strand
TTGTCGTGGCGCCACCTGTTCCGGTAAGCCTCTTCCCAGGTGCGGTCGTCGTCGTTGAGCACACCGTGCGCGTTCGCAAAGGTCTCCGTGCGCCGGCGAAAGAAGGTCAGGCGATCGAGTGTGTGGCTCAAAGGAAATCTCCCCTTATTTAGCGGCGACGGGAGCGCCACGCGACCTGCGAGCGCTCTCCACGTCGAACAGGAGCCCACCGGGCCGGACGTAGACAAACCAGGTGATCAGCAGGCAAGAGACGTAGAACGCGAGGAAGGCATAGAGCGCTGTCGCCGCGCTTCCGGTTGCTGCGATCGACATCCCGAAGCTGTTGGGAATGAAGAAAGCGCCATAAGCGGCGATCGCAGAGGTGAACCCGGTGATCGCCGCGCTTTCCTTTTCCGACTGCCTGAGCAGGTGATCGCCGCGAAGATGAGGCTCTAAGCGCGCAACTTCCTTGCGCATGATCGCGGGTATCATCTGGAAGGTGGAAGCGTTCCCCACGCCTGAAGCGAAGAACAGAACGATGAAGCACGTGAAGAACCCGACGAAGGCGCCAGGCTGATCCTTCACACTCAGGAAGTAGAGCACACCGACAGTTCCAGCCATCATCACGAGGAATACGACAAGGGTTACGCGAGCGCCGCCGAACCGATCGGCGATCCAGCCAGTAAAGGAGCGCGCCAGCGCGCCCACCAGAGGCCCGAGGAAGGCGATCTGAAGGACGTTGACGTCCGGAAACTGTGTCTTGGTGAAAAGCGGGAACGCTGCCGAAAAGCCGATGAAAGAACCAAATGTGCCAGTGTAGAGCCAGCACATGATCCAGTTGTGCTTACGTTTGAAGATCACGGCCTGGTCTGCAAACGAGGCCTTCGCGGTTGAGAGATCATTCATGCCGAACCACGCCGCGAAGGCGCTGAGAGCGATGAAGGGCGCCCAGATAAATCCCGCATTCTGGAGGAAGAGCTTTTCCCCCGATGATGCGATCTGGGCCTCTCCACCGAATGCACCGAACACACTCACGGTGACGACAAGTGGCACAACGAACTGCATCAGACTGACGCCAAGATTTCCAAGGCCGGCATTCAGTGCGAGTGCGTTGCCCTTCTCTCGCTTGGGAAAGAAGAAGCCGATGTTGGACATGGATGACGCAAAATTGCCCCCGCCAAAGCCGCACAGCAAAGCCAGGCCGAGCATGATCCAATAGGGTGTCTGCGGATCCTGGACGGCAAACCCGATCCCCAAGGCCGGGATCATCAGGGTCCAGGTCGTCAGCGTAGTCCAGAGCCGGCCGCCAAACACCGGCACCATGAAGCTATAGAATATCCTGAGTGTTGCACCCGATAGTCCGGGCAGCGCAGCCAGCCAGAACAACTGATCGGTTGTGTAGTCAAAGCCAACCTGTGGAAGTTTCGCGACGACGACGGACCACACCATCCAGACGGAAAAGGACAGCAGCAGCGCAGGTATCGACAACCAGAGGTTTCGCGCGGCGATCTTCTTGCCTTTGCTGTTCCAGAAGGCTGGGTCTTCAGGTCGCCAATCGTCGATCAGCTTGGGCGCCAGTGCGCGCGCCTCTCTCTCCCCGTGTATCGGCTGCATTTCGGGCAGCTGGGGTAGCGCGTCCAAGGTCTTGCCAGCAGCCTCTCGTTCCATGTGCCGGATTGCGAGATGCATCCAGATGAGCGAGGCAGAGACGATGAGGAAGAGAAGCATGAAGCTGCTCGTCCAGATGCCCGTGAGGTCGTTCAGTAGACCGAACACGATTGGAAGAATGAAGCCGCCAAGTCCGCCCATCAGGCCAACGAGTCCGCCAACCGCTCCCACATCCTTTGGATAGTAGACCGGGATGTGCTTGTAGACGGCGGCCTTTCCGAGACTCATGAAGAAGCCGAGGATGAAAATGGCGACGACAAACGCGATCGGGCCAGTTTCAAGCCGAAAACTGATAGGTCCCCTCACTCCGTCGACGACATAGGAGGTCGGCGGGTAGGACAGAAAGAAGGTGATGGCGACGGACACCAGGAAGGTCCAGTACATGACAGTCCGGGCCCCAACCCGATCCGACAGATAACCGCCATAAATGCGGAACAACGACGCTGGAATTGAGTAGGCGGCAGCCAGCATGCCGGCCGTCGCGATGTCGAAGCCGTAGACACCGATCAGATAGCGCGGCAGCCACAGCGAGAGCGCCACGAACCCTCCGAACACGAAGAAATAGTAGAGTGAGAAGCGCCAGACCTGCACACTCCGCAGTGGCTCGAACTGAGCAGCGAAACTGCGCGGCTTGGTTCCTGAGGCGCGCCGCGCCGCCAGTTCCGGATCATCTTTCGTGAACGCAAAGAAAATCACAGCCGCAACAACGAGCCCAATGGCCCAAACGTTGGCGACACCTTTCCAACCCATGGCGGCCATGACAATCGGGGCGGCAAACTTCGTCACGGCCGCACCGACATTGCCAGCTCCGACGATCCCCAGGGCTGCCCCCTGTTTCTCTGCCGGAAAGAACTTCGAGACGTAGGTGATCGAGACGGAGAATGAACCGCCCGCGAGTCCCAGACCAAGTCCTGCAAGCAGAAATTCGGGATAGCTGGAGGCGAATGTCAGAAGCCATGTCGCCACCGCGGACAACACCATGACCGCCACATTGACGATCCGGCCACCGTACTGGTCCGCCCAGATTCCGAGGAACAGGCGTGAAAGCGAGCCTGTCAGTATTGGAGCGCCTACCAGAAGGCCGAACTCTGTCTCGGATAATCCAAGATCCTTCTGGATCTGAAGGCCGATGATCGCAAAAATGGTCCAGACGGCGAAGCAGGCGGTGAAGGCGAATGTCGTCAGGCCAAGAACGACATTGGCCTCTCTGGGTGTGTGTGCCTGGCCACTTGGCATTGTGTCGCCCCTGCTTTGACCGTGATGGTCTCCTCAAGTTGCAGGATGACACCCGACGCGCAGGCAGACCTTGATATTTGTGAAGCGCGGGCTTGCTCTGTTTCCAATCCAATGGCGCGACCGAGATCGACCTTTCTCTCGGCGCCCAGCCATGGTCGGTGATCGCAACGGGGACGCTTTTGATGCCTCAAAGTCCGTTCACTGCACACGCTTGATTTTGATCAAGCGAGAGTCGGTCTCCCTGCGCCACAAAGGCACAACGTCTGCCGTCCAGGCCGAGGCAGGCGGTCGTCAGGCGCCGCTGGAGAACCCATGCCGATCCGGAACACTGAGACCAGCCGAGTCCGCAACATTCCCCTGTTCCGTGGAGCAAACGATTCTGCGTTCGCCATGGCCCTGTCGGGAGCCTTTCTTCAACGATTCCCCGCAGGAACTACATTGCTGATGGAGGGAGACAGCGTCGATTTTCTTTACATCCTGCTCGAAGGCGCAGTTGAACTTGGCGCAAGCTGGAAGTCCAAGGACACGACGCTCGCCATCATCAGGCCCGTCTCCACGTTTATTCTGGCGGCGGTGGTTCTGGACTCCGATGCACTCATGTCAGCGAGTACGCTGGAGCGATCCGAAATCCTGATGGTGCCCGGAGAGTCGCTTCGAAGAGCCATGAAAAGCGATGCCAACTTCTGTTTTGCCGTCTCGGAAGAGCTTGCCGGCTGCTACCGAGGCCTCGTTCGCTCGGTCAAGAACCACAAGCTGCGCGACTCAACGGAGCGTCTTGCGAACTACCTGCTGACCCAGCGGGCGCGGCAGGGCGGCAAGGACACCATTCTGCTTCCCCATGAGAAGCGGGTGCTCGCTTCGCTCCTCGGAATGACTCCCGAAAATCTCTCGCGCGCCTTCGCAAAACTGTCAGCGCAAGGCGTAAGCGTTGACGGCGCCCAGGTTCAGCTTGGCAAGATCCCGGCGCTGGAAAGACTCGCACGGCCGAGCCCCTTGATCGACAATCACTACGCCCAGCCAAAGAATGAGTTAGGAGAATCGCATATCGAGCGTGGCAAGGGATTGCTTGACGGAGTCGCAGCGCTCTAGCCGCCTGTCTCTAGCCGCCTGTCTGGGCCAGATTTCGTGTGTCGCCTGCGTCCCCGACGTGAAGGGCGTGGGAAGAAGGCTTGAATTGCATGGCATCCACAATCCGCCGTTGCAGCTCCGCTTTCTGATCGTCCGACGCGAGTAGATCGCGGAGGTCGCGCCCTCCCCGCCCGAACAGACAGAGACGCAGCTGGCCGCGTGCATTGACTCGCAACCGGTTGCAGCCGTCGCAGAACCCGGGAGCGTATGGCGCAATCAGGCCAATGCGACCAGCGTAGCCGGTATGATGGAATTCGACGGCAGGACCGTCATCTGCGCCGCGCGCAACCGGAACCCACCCGCGAGCCAGGAGCCAATCGCGAAGGACCGATCCGCTTACATGCTGGCGCTCGAAAAAGGCCTGGTTGTCTCCGGTGCGCATCAACTCGATGAACCGCACAGAGATGGATCTTTGCCTCACGAATTCTGTCCAAGCCAAAAAGCCCTGCTCCAAGCAGTCCCGAAGCAATACCGCATTCACTTTGACGGACTTGAGCGGCAGGTCTTGTGCGACGTCCAGACCGGCAAGCACATCCGGCAGGCGGTCGTGCCCGGTGATCGCTGCGAACACGCTCCGATCGAGAGAGTCGATACTGACATTGAGGTGAGTGAGGCCTGCTCGAGACCACTCAGCCACGTTGCGTCGGAGATTCCAGCCATTGGTTGTGAGAGCAACCTTGTCAATACCGGGCTGAATCGCAATTCGCGAGATCAGTTTTGTGAGATCTCTCCTGACGGTTGGCTCACCGCCTGTGAGACGCACCTTGCCGACGCCAAGGCCTGCGAACGCACTAACGAGTCGCGCCGCCTCGTCGACCGATAAGAAATTCACCGTCTCCGACTTCCGGTAGCCGTCAGGCAGGCAGTAGGTGCAGCGAAAGTTGCAGACTTCGGTCACGGACAGCCGAAGATAGCGAAACCTCTGTCCGAAGACGTACGCTGCCACCAAGTCAGCCGCTGTCATCGCCGGACTCCTTTGCATGCAAGGCGGGCAATGTCAGTTGCCTCCGTCACGCACGCGCCGAATACACTCGGGCGTTGGTTCCACAAGACGCCTTTGGCACTCTGGCTCGCGGCGACGTTTGGACCATATGAAGAGTTGGTCGGCACTGTATTTGACAGAGGCCTCCCAAGGTATTGATACGTGTCAAGCTGGCGGCGCGATGCGCGCGCCGATCAGCCTGGGCCCATAGAGGAGAGCGAAACCGGCGAAGCCGCCGGCCCAAAGCGCCGCCGCCCAGTGGTTCGCCTGCGACTGTATGGGCGAGTCCAGAAACGGCGCGGCGACGCGAATGAGAGCACCCAGATTGACGAGCGCATAGATAGCCACGGTGCCGCTCCCCGCATGAAGTGCACGCCCAGTGTGGCCGAGACTGGCGCGGGTCATCACTGCTAGCGTCATCACGCCGACCGCCCCTGCACCAGCAGCGTGCGTTCCCGCGACCGCCGGCACATGGGCGGGCGCCAATCCAGCCAACCCGATCAAGACAAGTGCGGAGGCGGTCCAGAGATATCCGACATGCAGGGCGATCAGAAGCGGCTCGGCCATCGTAAGCTCGCCTCGCCAGCGCAGCAGTCTCATTACGTTGAGAAGCCCGGATACCACCAACAGGACCGAAGCGACCCCAGTGGACTCAAGGATCGTCCAGCCTGCGAGCGCGCCAAGCGAAAGGATGAGGCAGAGGTCATCGAGTTTGCCATGTTGCGCCGGGAGTGACTTCGATTGTCCAGCCAGCCAGTTTCGCGTGAAGGTCGGCGTAATGCGGCCGCCGACTAGAAGGATAAGAAAAATCAGAACCGACAGGCCTGCGCGGATTGCCATTTGAGGCAACCCGCCAGACGTCAGCACGACCGCGTGAAAGCCGATGTTCGCGACCGCGAGGGCAGTCACCGCAGCCGCCACTTTGAGGTTGCGCCCATTGTGTCCTGCGATGATCTCTCGCCAGACCAGGCCGGCCAACACAACAAGAAAGGCAGCTTCAATCAGGCTCACGATCCAGATCGGCTCGGTTCCCAAAACCATTGCGATCCTGCCAGCGGTCCACAGCAGAACGAGCAGGACGAGCGGACTTCCGCAAACGGGACGACGTCCTGTCCAACTGGGAATTGCGGTGAGCAGGAAGCCAGCCAGCACGGCACTACCGTAGCCAAACACCATTTCGTGCACATGAAAGACTATGCCAGCGTTCACGGACATCGCACCCGGCCCGAGCGAATGGGATGCAATCCAGAGCGGGATCGCGATTGCGGCCCAGATGGCGCTCAGCAGAAAGAAGGGCCTGAAGCCATAACTGAAGAGCGGATGCCCCCTATAGTCGCGCTTTGGTTTGATCGTGGGGGTCATGACGCACTGCCCAGGCAGGTCTTATCCGCACTTCGAGTGGCCGCATTCCAGACACGCATCGCATCCCTCCTTGCGAACCAGCGCCCGTTGCCCGCATTTGGGACAGCACGCCGCGCCAAGTGCTTCTGATTCAGAAACCGCCGATGACTCGGCGCGGCCCAAATGCCCGGCGATAATGCGTCCGATCGCTGCCGGCAGTGAGGGAACATAACGTCCAGCCATGAACGTTCCGCCCTGCGGATCGAACACCGCCTGCAGTTCCTCGGCAACGAAGCTGACATCGCCGCCGCGTCGGAAGACTGCTGATATCATGCGTGTCAGTGCGAGCGTCCACGCATAATGATCCATGTTCTTGGAGTTGACGAATATCTCGAAGGGGCGATGTCCCTGCTCGTCGTCGATGTCATTGATCGTCACATAGACCGCATGCGCACTTGGAGGCCATTTGAGTTTGTAGGTTGCGCCAGCAAGCTGGGCGGGTCTGGGCGCGAGGCGGCCCTCGGTGGTCTGCGCTTGAGGCGAGACGTCCTTCTGTTCGCCCGTCGACAGAACAGCTCCGGTGATTGCGTTCGGGCGATAGGTGGTGAGCCCCTTGCATCCAAGCTGAAAGCCATCGCGGTAGATATTCTTGAAGGCTTCAAAGCTTATGTCCGCCGGACAGTTCACGGTCTTGGAGATCGAGCTGTCTACGTGGCGCTGGGCGATCGCCTGCATCGTCAAGTGAGCATCGGGTGGCAAAGTCTGTGCGCTGACGAATACGTCAGCTGGCGGCGACGCGTCTCCCTTGATGGCTCGCCAGCGCGCCAGAGCATGGTCAGTCACATCCTCTGATCTGAAGGAGCCGTCGGCCTGCGTGATCTTTCGCGTGTACGAGAACGCGAACACGGGCTCGATTCCCGAAGAGATATTGCCTGCGAGCAGAGATGTTGTGCCCGTCGGAGCAATCGATGTCAGGCAGGCGTTTCGGAGACCCGACGTCGCGATCATCTCACGGACCTCGCGATCGAGCCCGACGAGATTCGGGCGGTCCAGGACAGACGGCGAGAATGCGGGATAAGGCCCCTTCTCTGCTGCGAGCCTTGCCGATGCCCGGTATGCTGCCTGCTTGATGGTCTCCAGCCACCCTTCAGCGAGCGCCGCAGCTTCGGCCGACCCGTAGCGGGCACCGCAGAAGATTAGCGCGTCAGCCAGCCCGGTGACACCGAGCCCGATCCGCCGCTTCAGCCTGGCTTCACGCTCCTGTGCCTCCAAAGGAAAGCGCGAGGTATCGATCACATTGTCCAGGAAGCGAACTGCCGTCTCGGTCAGCATTTCGAGTTCGGCAGCGTCAATGCCTGCTTCTGGTGTAAAGGGCGAGGCAACAAGTTGGGCAAGATTCAACGAGCCGAGGAGGCACGCGCCGTAAGGCGGCAACATCTGCTCCCCACAGGGATTTGACGCGGCGATCGTCTCAATCTCTGCAAGATTGTTGAGTGCATTCACCCGATCGACAAAGATGACGCCCGGCTCAGCGGCATCATAGGTCGCGCGCATCAGCCGGTTCCAGAGATCTGCGGCAGGAAGCGTGCGATAGGCCTTGCCTCCGTGTTGCAGAGTCCATTCACCGTCGCGCTCCAGCGCTTCCATGAAGGCGTCGGTCACCAGCACAGAGAGATTGAAATTGCGTAGCCGGACGCCATCCCGCTTTGCATCAATGAAGGCCTCGATGTCTGGGTGATCGATCCGCAGGCAGCCCATCATCGCGCCTCTGCGCTGCCCTGCGGACATGATCGTGCGACACATCGCATCCCACGTATCCATGAAAGAGAGCGGACCGGAGGCTTCGGCTCCGACACCCCTGACGGCTGCCCCGGCCGGCCGGATCGTGGAAAAATCCATGCCGACGCCTCCGCCCTGCTGCAGGGTGACGGCCGCTTCGCGAAGGTGTTCGAAGATCCCCGGGAGATTGTCCGGTATGGTTCCCATCACGAAGCAATTGAACAGCGTGACGTTCCTGCCCGTGCCGGCGCCCGCCAGGATGCGCCCTGCGGGAATGAAGCGGAAGTTGCTGAGAGCCTCCCTGAACCGCGTCCGCCACTGTTTGCGCACGGAGGGTTTCTCAGCCCGCGCGACAGCCTCAGCGACGCGATCAAGCGTTGCCGACAGATCAGCGTCTTCGGCATCTGCCGATCGGAAGCGATACTTCGCGCCCCAGATTTCCTCAGCGAGCGGCATATCGAAAGGCATCTGTCCTGTCCTGTTACATCAATGGGAGAAACAGGCTGACTGAGTCGCTGCTGCGCGCGGGATGGTGCGCGGATTGGAAACCGCCGCAAAAAGGTAGGTGAGAGCGCTTGATTGTGATCAAGCCATAGAGCCGGGACACCAGCGTTACTGCTCGTTGGCAACCGCCTTCATGTACGTGTCCAGGTCGAAATAGTCCCGCCAGACTTTGATCTTGCCGGCCTGCATCTCGAACACGCCACAACACGGCAACTCGACATACCTGTCGCCCAGTTGAGTTCGGTCCAATCGCTCGGCAACGACAATGTTGTTCGAACTGATCAGCGTGAGGATATCCCATTCGGTAGCCGTCCAGCCGCCAATGAAGCGGCTGATCATGACCTTGAGGGCGGCATGGCCCTGCACGACCCGAAGCGGCATGTTGTGATAGACGCCGTCGATAGCGAAGTAGTCCACTATCTCGTCAACATCGAGGCGCGACCACGCTGCGATGAAATCGCGTACAACGCGCTCGTTGTTCTCCATCCCGTCCCCTTCCCGTCGGCTAGCGCCCCTCGATCATCCCTTGGGAGAATTCGGCGTCAGAAGCATAGCGCCTGGACCTCATCACCCAATGCAAACGCACGACTGTGTGGCGGCAGGCGGATCAGAAGATCAGCGCCGGCAAGAGCGCGCTGACCTGCCGAGCTTTGGTCATCGAGCGGAATCGCTGCCTCCCCACATACTCGCGCGAGGACAAACGACTCACGATCTCCGCTAGCGGACAACCCGCCGCCAAGCCGCCACGTTCTGAAAGCCGTCGCGTCATCAGCTTTGCGACCACTGAGCCCCGCAAGCAGTGGAGCAAGAAACAGCCGCGCGGTGACAAGCGCTGACGTCGGATTGCCTGGCAGCCCAAGTATCAGCTTGTCTGATCTTCGCGCCAGCCACACAGGCTTGCCGGGCTTGATGGCAACGCCTGAGAAGACATAGTCGGGCGTCTCACCAAGGATTCGACGCGAAAAGTCCCGGTCACCGACGGATGCGCCACCGATCACAATGACGAGGTCCGCGTCTCT
>CALMWO010000235.1 GCA_937873805.1 uncultured Hyphomonadaceae bacterium | reverse complement strand
GGAAGAGGTGATGGGCAACATGGCCTGTCGCGGGTCCGTGCGCGCCGGACGACGGCTGACGGCGGAAGAGATGAACGCGTTGCTGCGCCAGATGGAAGCGACGCTACATTCCGGCCAGTGCAATCATGGGCGCCCGACCTATGTCGAGTTGAAGCTCAGCGATATCGAGAAGCTGTTCGGGCGGCGTTAGACCACGCCTTCCAGCAGCGCTCGCACAGGCGCGAATGTGCGGCGATGTACGGGGCTCGGGCCGAGGCGTCTCAGCGCTTCCATATGGGCGGCTGACCCGTAACCCTTGTGCTGAGAGAATCCATAGCCGGGGAATTGCGCGCAGAGGTCTACCATCACGGCGTCGCGCGATGTCTTGGCGAGGATGGATGCGGCGGAGATCGCGGGCTCCAGTGCGTCGCCGCCGATAATGCAGGTGACCTTGCACGACAGCGGCGGCGGGTCCTTGCCGTCGACGAGGGCGAGCGTGGGCACGAGCTTCAGGCCTTTGAAGGCGCGCTTCATAGCCAGGAAGTTTGCCTGTCGGATATTGTGCTGGTCGATCTCCTCGACGCTGGCCCAGCCGACGGCCCAGGCGAGCGCGCGCTCGCGGATCAGCGGGGCGAGTGTGTCGCGCTTCTTTTCCGAGAGCTGCTTGGAGTCGTTGAGACCAGCGATGGGACGGGCGGGGTCGAGCACCACCGCAGCTGCGCATACCGGGCCGGCGAGCGGACCGCGGCCGGCTTCATCTATGCCGCAGACGATCTCGACGATGGCGGGCGCGAACAGATCCATGGAGGACGTTAGACACGAGTCTTGGCGGGTGGGGCAACCCGCGAGACAGCCGGCCCGAAACTTCCAATCGCGCCGCATTCGATGCTAGGGTTCGCGCCATGCGACCGCTTCGATATTCGATCAATGTCACGCTGGATGGGTGTTGCGATCATCGGGTCGGTATCCCGGATGCAGAGCTGCACCAGTATAGCGCCGACATTCTGGCGCAGGCGGATGCGCTGATACTGGGGCGCGTCACCTACGGGATGATGGAGAGCGCGTGGCGGCCGATAGCGGAGTCCGGCCTGCTGTCCGACGGAATGCCCGAATGGACGAAACCGTTCGCACGAACGATCCATGCCGCAAAAAAGCATGTGGTGTCGGACACGCTGGAAAGCGTGGACTGGAATGCGGAACT
Organism: uncultured Hyphomonadaceae bacterium; assembly: GCA_937873805.1. Classification (GTDB taxonomy): domain Bacteria; phylum Pseudomonadota; class Alphaproteobacteria; order Caulobacterales; family Hyphomonadaceae; genus UBA7672. The sequence continues at coordinate 258 of CALMWO010000235.1, read as the reverse complement.
GGTGCGCGGCGCTGAGCTGGAAACAACCGTCAGACGGCTGAAGCAGGAACCGGGCAACGGGCTTTATGTGGGCGGCGTGATGCTGCCGACGGCGCTCGCCGAGATGGGGCTCATCGACGAGTTCGAGTTCCTCGTGCATCCGCGGATAGCGGGCCACGGGCCGGCGCCGCTTGGCGGGTTATCGAAGATGATCGACCTGAATCTTGTTGGCCGGAAGGAATTCGGCTCGGGCGTGGTGTCGATGCGCTACGAGTTGAG
>CALMWO010000234.1 GCA_937873805.1 uncultured Hyphomonadaceae bacterium | reverse complement strand
ATCTCGCCGAGTTCCGCAAGCTCATGGACCTCACCGTGCCGTCGGTGTGGTGCGTGGCTGGCGAGGCGGCGCGGCGGCTCGTGAAGGCGGGCGCGGAGGTTTCGGCGCGGGGGCGGATCGTGAATATTGCGTCGATGGCGGGGCGGATCATCATTCCGTACGTGTCGGCGTATAATGCGTCGAAGGCGGCTTGCGCGCACCTCACGCGGTCACTCGCCAGGGAGTGGGCGCGGTATGGGATCAATGTGAATGGTCTGTCGCCGGGCTATGTCGAGACGGAGCTGACGTCTGACTGGCTGAGTGGCGAGGGTGGGCAGAAGTACCTGCAGAAGTTCCCGCGCCGGCGCGTGATGGACGAGCAGTCGCTGGACGAGGCGTTGTTGTTCCTGTGCTCGGATGCGGCGAAGTTCGTGACGGGCACGGACGTGCTGGTCGATGACGCGCAGAGCATGGGCTGATCGGTTACGCTTTAGGCGGGTGGCGGACCCGGCGGGGGCGGGAAGGCCAGGCCGTCGACGCCGGTCATCGGGCCGGTTGAGGTGGCAGCGGTGTAGATTGCATCGCCTATGGGTGAGAAGGCGATCACGCGGGCGAACAGCGTGACGGCCAGCAGCACGCCGATGCCCCAGAGCCAAGCCATGTGCGGGCGGCCATGGACGCGCCAGTCGCGCAGTATGCCGATGACCGGGAAGATGAGGGCGACGAGGCCGGCGATCTCGAAGGCGTAAGGCGGGAGGAAGGGCATCGGCAGGAGGCGGCCGAAGCCCGGACCCATCAGCATCACGAACGCGCTGACTTGCAGGCGCGTGTGCCAATCCTTGCGATGGCGCAGGAGCAGCGCGGCGGTGAAGAGACCGGCGAAGCCGATGAGTGTCATCGGGTTGGCGATGAGGAAGTGTTGCGGCTGGAAGAAGAAGGGGGTCCGGCCCGTCTGTATGGTGGACAGCGTCACCAGCGGCCCGAGGATCATCAGAAGGATCACCCAGCCGATTGAGGCGACGCCGAGCTTGCGATGCAGGGCGAGATTGCCGCCTGCGGCCAGCCATGTCTGCGTGAGTGTTATCCCGATCCACGCCATGAATACGAAGGCGTGCATGTGGACGATCAGTGGTGCGTTGAAGCTGGATCGACCAGCAGCAAGCTGAACCACAAAGCCGGCTACCAGGATGATGGCCATTGCCGTGATCAGGTTCCGGATAAAGCGGCGATCATCTGTCGCTGGAAAGTCGATTGTTGCGCTTGTCATCAAACGTCCCCCGTCTGTGCCGTGCGCATACAAACTACAGACGACACCAGCACGCAATGAGCAGCCAATCTTCAGAGGCTCTATGCCTGAAGCTTGTCGCAGGGGAGACAGGGAGAATGCGGGTTCACGTGGCGCTGTTCGGGCGGTAAGCATGCCACCATGCGGGCTTACCTGATCATCGTCGCTCTCGGATTGACCTCAGCCTGTAGTAACCCGGAGCAGCAGTTCGTCGCGGACTGCGAGGCCAGCGGGATGAAGCGCGAGCTGTGTGACTGCTTGTTGAAGCGTTTGCCGCCGGAGCGACGGGACCAGCTTTTGAATGTGCCGGAGAATGTCGGCGGGGAGTGGGTGCTGCCTAGCGACATGGCGCCTGCGCTGTCGTGCTTCGATGTTGGGATAAGCGCGGGCTAGGCGGTCTGTTTGCGCAGGACCTTTTCCATTGGCCGGCCCTTGGCCAGTTCGTCGATCAGCTTGTCCAGATAGCGAATGTTCTTCATCAGCGGATCTTCGATCTGTTCGATCCGTACGCCACAGATGATGCCGGTGATCTGGTCACGCGCGGCATTGAGTTTGGGAGCGGTGTCGAAGAAGGCTTCAAAAGTCGTCTGCTTCTTGATCTGCGTTTCGAGCCCCTTTGCTGTGTAGCCGGTGAGCCAGCGGATGGCCTCATCGACTTCAGCCTGTGTACGCCCCTTTTTCTCGGCCTTGGCGACGTACATCGGATAAACGCTGGCGAAGGTCATTGCGTAGATACGGTGCTTCGTCATGACGGGCTCCGGGAGCAAGGTGCGAGCAGAGCGCCGCGAGAGAGCTTCTGCAACCGCATTTGTCGTACGGCTTCTGGTGATGGGCAATATGTGTTCGCCCTGGGCAGCGCGAGTTGCTGGGTGGAGCGAAACGAGGCAAGGCTGGCAAGTCGGTCAGGGGAGGGGCGTGATGAGGCTGTCGTTGTGGGCTGCGAGTTTTGCGGTTCTCGCCGGGTGTGCAGGCGCGCCTGACGCTCTCGATGCCAAGGGCTCGCAATTCCTGTTCGTATGGTCTGGCGACAAGGACAAGGTGGAGTCCGATTTTCTCTCAGTCGTGGACCTGCGCGAAGGCTCGGCGACGTATGGCGATGTGGTCGCGACGGCGCCGATCGGCGCGACGGGGACGATGCCGCATCATGTGGAGTACGAGTTTCCGGCAGGCGGGATGTTGTTCGGCGATGGCTTTACAGCTGGACTCACGTCGCTGATCGACCTGCGCGATCCACTGAATCCGAAGGTTGCTGCGCAGTTCAGGGACATGGGCGCGTTTGCGTTTCCGCACAGTTATGCGCGGCTCGACAATGGCAATGTGCTGGTGACGTTGCAGGGGCACGACGGAAAGTATGGCGCGCCGGGCGGGCTTGCTGAACTGGCGCCGGACGGGAAGGTGTTGCGGACGGCGTCAGCGAAGTCGGCGGATACGCCGGACGGGCTTGTGTGGCCGTATAGTCTCGCCGTGGCGCCGGGAAAGGATCGCGCGGTGGTGACGCTGGCCGAGATGGGATGGCCGGGGCAGGATTATAAATCGACCAATCAGGTGCAGGTGTGGTCGCCATCGGAGATGAAGGTGCTTGCGACAGTGAACCTGCCGCCATCCGGGCAGGGCGAGCATCATGTCGACCCAGCCGAGGCGCGCGTGCTGGCTGATGGTACGGTGTATGTGGGGACGTTCTCATGCGGCGTTTATCGCATCGATGACGCTTTCGGGACGAAGCCGAAGGCTGTGTTCGTGCATGCGTTTCCCGGCGGGAAGGGAGCACACGATGCCTGTGCTGTGCCGGTCGTGGTGGGAAAATTCTATGTGCAGACGGTGCCTGAGATAAACGGTCTGATCGCGCTGGATGTGTCTGATCCGAAGAAGCCGGTTGAGGCATCGCGGATTGTGTTCGATCCGAAATTTCACATGGCGCACTGGATTGCGGCTGACCGGAAGTCGGATCGGATGGTCGTGACCGGGAATGACCAGAGCTGGGCGCTGGTGGTGAAGATCGATCCGGCGACGGGCGCCATGAAGGTCGATGAGACGCTGCCCGATGGCATCAGTTTCGACCGCACGAGCTGGCCACATGGCGATAGCGGCCCGGCGCGGGTTCATGGCGCGTTGTTCGGGCCGTAATCGGCCGGATGTCGTAGCGTAAGCTGACAGAATGGCTTTCAAACAGGGTTGACGTGCGCGTCCACGTCCCGGCTTGTCGGCGGGATAAAGGGAGAGTTGTGAGATGGCGCAGGGCCCGCTGGTTGGCGTGAAGGTTGTCGAGTTTGCGGGAATTGGTCCGGGGCCGTTCTGCGGGATGTTGCTGGCAGACCTTGGCGCTGACGTTGTGCGGATCGACCGCGCGGAGTCTGTTGGCCGATCGGCGCCGGATATCATGAACAGGGGCAAGCGATCGGTTGCCGTCGATCTCAAGAAGCCGGAAGGCATCGAGGCGGCGTTGAGTCTGATCGAGAAGGCGGATGCGCTGATCGAGGGATTCCGGCCGGGCGTGATGGAGCGGCTCGGCGTTGGGCCTGACGTGGCGCTGAAGCGGAATCCGCGGATCGTCTATGGGCGCATGACGGGATGGGGACAGACCGGCCCGTGGTCGACGATGGCGGGGCACGACATTGACTACATCGCACTGACGGGTGCGTTGCATACGATGGGGCGCGCGGGCGAGCCGCCTGCGCCGCCGCTGAACCTCGTCGGCGACTATGGCGGTGGCGCGCTGTATCTCGCGTTCGGGCTGCTGGCGGGCGTGATCGAGGCGAAGTCATCAGGCAAGGGGCAGGTGATCGACTGTGCGATGATCGACGGCGCGGCATCGCTGATGACGATGTTCTACGGAATGAAGGCGGCAGGGATTTGGAATGCCAACCGCGACGACAACCTGCTGGATGGCGGGGCGCACTTCTATGACACGTATGAATGCGCGGACGGCCAGTGGCTGGCGGTCGGGGCAATCGAGCCGCAGTTTCATGCGCTGCTGGTGAAAGGGCTTGGGCTCGCGGCGGATGTGTTTCCGGCCCAGATGTCGCGTGCAGAGTGGCCCGCCTACACGAAGCGCGTCGCGGAGATCGTGAAGACCAAAACCCGCGATGAGTGGATGAAGGTGTTCGATGGATCGGACGCTTGTGTTGCCCCCGTGCTGAGTATGGACGAGGCGCCGAAGCATCCCCACAACGCAGAGCGCAAAACTTTTGTTGAGGCGTTCGGAACAGTCCAGCCGGGCCCCGCGCCGCGTTTTTCGCGTACTACGGGAGCGATCAACGGAACTCCGGCGATGCCGGGTAAGCAGTCTGAGGACGTGCTCAAGGGCTGGGGGATCGAAGCTGAACGGGCGGCTGGCTTTCTGAAGGCCGGGGCCGTGGTGCAAGGCTAGGGCGTTGCCGGCTAGCGTCCGATTCTGCCTAAAATATGACGTAGAGTCAGTGGATTCGCGCTATTTGTTTCACCTGAATTGAGGACAACAAGCGCCTCAATCCGCGTTCAGACTCACTCCCATATACCAAGCACATACCGCCGGGACGCCTTGATGTCCCTCGATGGTTCCCGACGGTTCTGTTCCTGTGCGCCTGGGCCGGTTTCGCAAGAAGCCGGCCCTTCCTTTTACGGGCCAACTCGCCCGGGGCGATTGTTGCCGATCGACTTAAGGTCGCGGTGACTCTTCATCGATAATCGCTAAAACCGGGGTCAGAGATTTCCGGGAGCTTGTGGATGAAACTGGGATGGTTTGCGGCGGTGGCCGTGGCGCTTCTCGTGTCTGGAACGGCCGTTGCCGACGCCAATAAACAGACGAAAGGCAAGTTTGACGACAAGTTCAGGCAGCTGGAAGTCGATCTTCCGACGCCGAACACATACCGCACCGCCTCAGGCGCGCCGGGTGAGTCGTACTGGCAGCAACAGGCTGATTACACGATCAATGCGACGCTGGACGAAGTTAAGAAGCGGATCACGGCGACGGGCACGATCACCTATCGCAACAACTCGCCGCACGCGCTGAACTACATCTGGCTGCAGCTCGACCAGAACACCTTCAAGGAAGACTCGGTTTCACGCCGGACGGCTCGGGCGGTTTCGCCCCCGATGGCTGCGGTGAGCGATTCGGTCAGCATGGCGTCCCTGCGCCAGCTGCAGGCATATAAAGAGACCCCGCTGGGGTTCGAGATCCAGTCGGTGACCGACGGCGGGTCGCGGGCGCTGCGCTATACGATCAACGACACGATGATGCGGATAGACCTGCCGCAGCCGCTGGCGCCGAAAGCTACGGCGAACATCAAGCTCGCCTGGGCGTTCAACATTGTTGACTACAATCTGTTCGGCGGCCGCGCTGGCTACGAGCAATTCATCGACAGCGACACCTACACCTTCTTCCAGGCGCAGTGGATTCCGCGGCTGGCCGCGTACACCGATTACACCGGTTGGCAGCATAAGCAGTTCCTCGGACAGGGCGAGTTCACGCTTGAGTTCGGGAACTACGATGTCTCGATCACGGCGCCGGCGGACCACATCGTGCCCGCGACAGGCGTGCTGCAAAATCCGAACGAGGTTCTTTCGGCCGAACAGCGGAGCCGCCTCGCGCAGGCGCGCCGCGAGTTCGACAAGCCGATGTATATCGTGACGCCGGAAGAAGCGCTGGCGAACGAGAAGGAAGGCACGACAGCCACGAAGACATGGCGCTGGAAGGCCAGCAATGTCCGCGATTTTGCGTGGGCGTCGAGCCGCAAATTCATCTGGGACGCCATGAACGTGAAGCAGCCGGAAGGCGGCGACGTGCTGGCGCAGTCCTTCTTCCCGAACGAAGGTGACCCGCTGTGGTCGCTGTATTCGACACGCGCCGTGGCGCACACGATCGACGTCTATTCGGAGTTCTCTTTCCCTTACCCCTATCCGAACGCCATCTCGGTCAACACGTGGCTGGGCGGCGGGATGGAGTATCCGATGATCTCGTTCAACGGCTATCGGCCGGTGAAGGACGAGAAGACGGGCAAGAAGACCTACACGCGCCAGGCCAAGAACGGACTGGTCGGCGTGGTCATTCACGAGGTCGGCCACAACTACTTCCCGATGATCGTCAATTCGGACGAACGTCAGTGGACGTGGATGGACGAGGGCCTGAACTCGTTCCTCGAATTCATGGCCGAGCTGCGCTGGGACGAGAACTTCCCCGTCATGGGTGGCAACTCGAACTCGCTGGACGAGATCGGCTCCTACATGATGTCGGAAGACCAGGTTCCGATCATGACCAATTCGGAGTCGGTCATCAAATTCGGCAGCAACGCATACGACAAGCCTGCGGCCGCGCTGACCGTGCTGCGGGAAACCGTAATGGGACGCGAGCTGTTTGACTTCGCGTTCAAGGAATATGCGCGGCGCTGGAAGTTCAAGCGTCCTACGCCGTCGGACTTCTTCCGTACGATGGAAGATGCTTCGGGCACGGACCTCGACTGGTTCTGGCGCGGCTGGTTCTACACGACTGATCACGTGGATATCGCGTTGAACGGCGTGCGCGAGTATCGCCTCTCGACCAAGAATCCTGAAGTCGAAGCGCCGCTGCGCCGGGAGCGTCAGGACGCGACGCGGCCCGAGCCGGTCACCGTGACGGAAAACCGTGAGAAGGGGCTGCAGACCTATGTCCAGAAGCACCCCGACGCGAAGGACTTCTATGACGCGAACGACGAGTTTGTGGTCAACAACAAGGATCTGAACGACTACGCGACCTTTCAGGAGGGGCTGAAGGAGCCGGACAAGTCTGCCTTCGCGCGCGCGCTTCGCGAGAACCCGTACATCTACTTCGTGGACTTCGAGAACAAGGGCGGGCTGGTTTCGCCGCTGCCACTGAAGTTCACGTTTGATGACGGCGCCACGAAGGAGATCATGATCCCGGCCGAGATCTGGCGCGTGGATAATGTGAAGGTGACGAAGATGTTCGTTGAGACGAAGAAGGTCGTCTCCATCGAGTTGGACTCGAAGCACCAGACGGCTGACGCCGTGCGGTCGAACAACGCTTTTCCACAACGCAATGAGCCCAGCAGGCTGGATGTCTTCCGTGCAGGTGCGCGCGGCGAGGCTCGTAACCAGATGGCGGAAGCGCTGACCGAGTTGCGCGCCAAGAAAGCGGAGCCGGATAGCCCGGCTGCACCGATTACGCCGGCGCCACAGTGAGCAAGCAGGGCGGCAGCATAACGCGCAGGCTGGCGATACTTGCCGGATGTGCGCTGGCTGTCGCCCCGCCCGCGCTGGCGCACCGTTCGCAAACTGTGCTGACCACCGTGATGTGGAATCCGGCGGTGTCGATGCTGGAAGTCACGCATCGCGTTCACAACGCCGATGCAGAAGCATGGCTTTCCCAGCAGGGGCAAGGCGGGGGCGCCGCTGCAATGGACATCACGGTCGTACGCAATCAGGCGCAGATGATGCTGTATGTCGAAGCGCATTTCGGCCTGAACGACGGTGGCGCAAAGATCGCGCTGGAGCCGCTGGGCGCTGAAATCGAGGGCGAGGCGCTGTTGCTGTACCAGCAATGCAAGCTGGTCGCGCCGCCCAAGGCGCTGGCGATCGACAATCGCATCCTGCGCGATGTGTTCGATGGGCAGACCAACCTGGTGAACGTGCGGTTGGCGCAACGGACGCGGACACTGATCTTCTCGGGATCGGATGGCGTGAAGAAAGCCGAAGGCCTGCTGTAAAGCGTCTGCGGGCGCCATCTGGCTTTGCCGATGCGCGGGGTCTAGCATTCCTCTCCGGGGCCGGATGTCGAGGGAATGCCGTGCGGATCGTGATCTTCGTCGTACTTGCCGCGCTGGCGCTCGCCGGCGGAGCGGTTGCATTTCTTCCGATGTCGATGGCTGCCGACATGGCCGCGAAGCAGCTGCCGGATTTCCGTTTCGGCGAAGCATCGGGCAGCGTCTGGGATGGCAAGCTGACCAACGTTTCTTATGGCCAGCAGACCATCGGCGACCTGTCGGTGAAGACGGACCTGATGGCGCTGTTCGGCGGCAAGGCGGCAGGCGCGGTTGGCATGACGCGCGAAGGTCTCGCAGGGCAAGCCGGCATATCCTACGGAATTGGCGGCGGCGGTCTGGACCTGACGGATCTGAAGCTCGCAGGCGATACGGCGATGGTGCCGGGAATGCCGCCTTCGATCGCGAGGACCGACGGCAAGTTCACGCTCGACGTGAAAGACGTGAAGTTCGCCAACAGCCTGTGCGAGTCGGCTTCGGGCGAAGTCTGGACCGATGCGCTGACCAAGGTGAATTACAAAGGCTGGGTCGGGCCGGAGCTGCGCGGGCCGGTGACGTGCGCTGGCGGCAAGCTGCAGGTTCAGGCCTCCGGTACGGCGGCGACTGGCGAGCAAGTGCTGGCGACAATGAATATTGGCCAGCATCTCGACATGGAGATGACCGCCGAAGTCGAAAGCGCAGGTCCGGGGGCAATTGAGGCCCTGACGTCCATCGGTTTTGAGCTGGAAGGGACCAAGCTGGTCCTGCGGCAGCAATTGGCATCGCAATAGGCGGAATTCGATGCGCCAATCCGCTTGACCCGGCGAGCGGCGACGCCTAAACGCTCCTTCCTTCGATACCTGCGGTACGCGGGTGTAGCTCAGTTGGTTAGAGTGCCGGCCTGTCACGCCGGAGGTCGCGGGTTCGAGCCCCGTCACTCGCGCCAGGTATCGAATAATCTCCAGGCGGCGGCCGATGAACGCAAATCCAGACAATTCAGGGCAGTTGCTCGACCCG
>CALMWO010000233.1 GCA_937873805.1 uncultured Hyphomonadaceae bacterium | reverse complement strand
GGTTCCGACGATCACGCTGGCCGAAGTAAACGCAGCGCTGAAGGCGCGTTTCACGGACAAGCCGATGCTGACCTATCGCGGCAGCGAGGCGCCCAAGGGCGGCGAGGCAGGGCTCCGCAGCGCATTTGCAGCGGCGATGGCGGCGCCGATTTCAGCCTACAAACCGGATGCTGTGAAGCCGTGGCCCTATACCGACTTCGGCAAGCCAGGTGTCGTGGCCTCGCGTGAATTGGTTGCCGATCTCAACGTGACAAAGGTTGTGTACGAGAACGGCGTCAAGTTGACGATCAAGCCGATGCCGACCAACAAGGACCTTATCAGCGTCCGCGTTCGCATGGGCTGGGGCAGGCTGCAGATGCCGATGAATGTCATCGATGCGTCTGACATGGGCCTTTCGCTGTGGTCGTCGGGCGGTCTCAACAAGCTGACGGTTACGGAGCAGTCGCGCACCCTGGCCGGTCGTCGTGCGGCGGCTGTGGCGCGCACGCTGGATGATGCCTACGCGCTCGACAACCTTAACGTAGCGACACGCGAGGACTTTCCGCTGCAGATGCAGATCATGACGGCGATGATCACGGACTCGGCCTATCGTGCTGACGACTGGGCGTCGTGGATGCAGGCGTCTGACGCGTCGGATGCTTCGCTGAAGCTGACGCCAAGCGGCGTGCTCGAGCGGGAGCTCGATCAGCTGTTGCACTCGGGCGATCTGCGCTGGACGATCAACACCAAGGCGGCGCGCGATACGTGGAAGCCCGCGGACTCGATCAAGTACATCAAGCCGATCGTCGACAACTCGCCGATCGAAGTGGTGGTGGTTGGCGATATCGGCGTGGAAACGGTGATCGCGGAAGTCGGCAAGACGCTTGGCGCACTTCCGGCGCGCAAGCCGATCGCCGAGCCAAAGGGCATGCGCGACGTGAAGTTCCCGAAACCGGGCACGAAGACGCTGCCGCACAAGGGTCGAGCGGACCAGGGCTATGCCCTGATCGGCTGGCCGACCTATGCTGGCGCCTTCAAGAACATCCGCGAAGAGCGCATCGGCTTCGTGCTGGCGCAGATGCTGCGTGACAACGCCACGCGTCTGTTCCGCAGCGAGGGCGGGGCGACCTATTCGCCGATGGAGACGATCGACTTCTCGACCTTCCTACCGGACTACGGCTTCATCGGCGTCGCGATCGAAGTTGCGCCAAACATGATCGATGAGGTGCAGAGCAAGATCCAGGGCATCGCAACGGATCTGGCGACCAACCCAGTGCCTGAGTCCGAGATCCAGCGCATCACCGCGCCAAAGCTCGAACAGTATCGCCGCGCCTTCACCACCAGCGTTGGCTACTGGATGGAGCTGCTCGGCAACGCGCACGACGGCGGCAAAGGTCTGGAATACATCCGCAGCGAAGGCTCGGATTATGCCAGCATCACTCCCGCCGACATTCAGGCGGCCGCAAAGAAATGGCTCAAACCTGAGACGGCGTGGAAGCTGAAAGTGGTTCCGGAGTAAGCTCGGCCCAGACGACGTAACGCATCGGCCCGGGCGTCTTCGCGTCCAGCGGCCAGCAGGTGACGAGCGCGATACGTGGCGCGCCGCCATCGTGTGTCTGGATGCCCGAGGCGTCCCAGCGCACGACCTGTGAGCCCGTGACGCGGAAACGGCGGGCGCCGTCCCGCGATTCGACGGCAATCTCGTCGCCTGGCTTGACGTCTTTCAGGAAAGCGAAGTGCGTGTCGCGGTGAGCGGCAAACACGGCGACCCCGCGCGCGCCGGGCTTCACGGATGCGGCCATCAGGGTCGGCCCGAAGGCGAGGCTTTCACCAGCGGCGTCAGTGACGGCGAGGACGGTGCGGTTTTGTCCCGGAAAGCTGAGCTTGGCCGTGGGCGTGAAATCCGCCCACGGCCAAGGGCGAGCGGGATCGCCGGTTGAGAGCTGATGCTCCCAGGCGTTGGACATGAGGATCTGGGCGATTTGCGCCTTGGCCGGGATGTACAGCGCCTGCGCGGCGATGAGCGCGCCTGCAATCAGGAAGGCGATGGCGGTGAGTGCGCGCGGCGAAGCGTGCCGTTGCGGCTTTGGTTTGGGCGCGATGGGGCGCGCGTCCTTCGCTGTCGCGAGGAAGGCCTCTGTACGCATGAACCAGTCACACATCACAACACTCCCAGAACAATACTGGCAGAAATGGAGCCCGCCCTCCCGGAGGCGGAGGCAAACAGGAGGGCGGGCCGCCGGTCAGCTCACGCGATCACGGGCAGACGTTGCGCGCACCGACCCGACACTGGCTGGCAAAGCCTGTCCCCGGAGGCCGATGGCGGAACGTCCACGCCGCAGCAGCGCAGCGCCGAACACGAAGAGCGATAGACCGAAGGCAAGCATCAATTCCCAGCCCGAGGCCGTTCCGGGCAAGGCGAGGTCCTGCTCGGCTTTGGGTTTCTCCTGCGTGGCGCGGGCGTTGATCTTCTGCATCACGCCATCAGGCAGCTGGTCGAAGCGCAGGGCGCGCGCTTCTGCGGCCGGGCCAAAAATGTGGCCGAAGTCCCAACCTTTCGGCAGCATGCTGGCGATCTGG
>CALMWO010000232.1 GCA_937873805.1 uncultured Hyphomonadaceae bacterium | reverse complement strand
CTTCGCACCGCTCCAGCGCCAACGGCAAAACCCGCCCCAACGCCAGCACCAGCGGCAGTAGCGCCTGCTCCGGTTACGCCAGCGCCCGCATCACCTGAACCTGCCGCGACCGCGCCCGCAGCAGCCGAGCCTCCCGCCGCCGCCCCGGCGACGACAGAGGCTGTGGCGCCTGCCAAGCCGCCGCTGACGACAGCGCTGGATGGCAAGGGCGGCCTGCAGCTTCCTGCCCTGCCCAAACTTCCGGGGCAGCAGCAGATGCAAACACAGCCGCAAGTCCAACCACAAGCTGCACCTGCGCAGCCTGAGGTGACGGCCCAACCGCAAGTAGCGCAAGTTCAGCCGCAAGCGCGCGTCGCACCGCCGGTGGAGCAGCAAGCAAGGGTGCAGGTTCAGGCCAACGAACCCCGCGTAACGCCGCAGCAGGCAGGCGTTTCTGTTGCGCCCACGCCGGTGGGTCTGGAGGCGCAGTTCAAGTCGCGGAAGGTGACGTATAATCGCCCGCCGCAGAAGCTGGCGCTGGACAAGGCGATCGACGTGTCGCTGGTGATCAATGCGACCGAAGACGAGAACGCCGGACAGGAAGCGCTGCAAGGTTTCCCGGGAACGATCGTCGAGCGCGAGGTCGAGCTTTCGGACACGGTGTCGGCGCAGCTGACGGGCGTGGGCTTCGACATCACATCGCAAACCGTCGAGCGGCAGCGGCTTTCGGGCAAGGTCATCAATCGCTGGGCGTGGCGCGTGACGCCGACCGAGATCGGCGAGCACACGATGATCCTTGAGATCTTCGGCTATGCTTCGGGTTCACTGGATGCTGAACCGCTGGATGCCTATCGCGACGTGATCGTCGTCGAGGTTCAGCAGTTCGACCAGATCGTAAGCTGGGCCAAGGGCGTGCAGCCGCTGTTTGCGGTGCTGGCCGCGCTGGCCGCGATTGGCTCTGCGGTGTTCGCTTTCCTGCGCTTCCGCGAAGAGAAGAAGCAGACCGCGAAGATGGGCGAATAGACCTACTTCAGAAGATCGATTGCGGTTATCGCCATCATCTTCACGCCCGTGGCAATCGTGGGGTCAGGGTCGGGCTGGAATTCGGATGAGTGGAGCGAGGGCAGCGGCTTTCCGCCGGGCTGAATCGAGGCGTCGTATTTTGCCTGACTGACAGCGCCCAGCCACATCAGCATGACGGGGATGCGATCAGCCGTGCGGCCGAAGCGCGCGAAATCCTCGCCGCCCATTGTAGGCGTTGCGGTCGCGATCTTCGCGGCGCCGAATTCCTGGGTCAGAAGGCCCGCCGCGCGCTCAACCAGTTTCGGATCGTTGTAGAGCGATGGCGTGTAGTCATCCTTCACCGAGATGGTTGGCGCCTTGTCGCCTTCGAGGCCAGCGGCCATCGCTTCGTATTTCGCGATGCGCGCGATGCCTTTGAGCAGCTTCTCGCGCGTTGCATCGGCGAAGGAGCGAACAGTGAGCTGCAGCTTCACTTCGTCGGGGATGATGTTGTGCTTGAAGCCACCATTGATGGCGCCGACCGTGACGACAGCGCTATCCTGCGGATCGACTTCGCGAGACACCAGCGTCTGCAATGTCGTCACGATGCGAGCGGCGACGACGATGGGGTCTTTCGTATCCTGCGGATAGGCTCCGTGACCGCCTATGCCTTTGACGGTAAGATCGATGCTGTCGACGTTGGCCATGACGTAGCCTGAGCCGAGGCCGATATGGCCGGCGGGCAAGGCCGCGTTGTCGTGCAGCGCGATGACATGATCCGGTTTCGGGAAGCGCGTGTAGAGTCCATCCTCAAGCATCGACATGGAGCCGAGGCCGATTTCTTCGGCGGGTTGGGCGATCATCACCAGCGTGCCCTTCCACTCTGATTTGCGGGCCACCAGTTCGCGGGCCGTGCCGATCCAGGTGGTCATGTGAATGTCGTGACCGCAGGCGTGCATGACGCCGGACTCTTCGCCAGACCATGCCGTGTCGCGGAAGGTGGAGGCGTAGGGAAGCCCGGTTTTTTCGACGAGGGGCAGCGCATCCATGTCGGCGCGGATCATCAGCGTCGGCCCGGGGCCGTTCTGGAGAACAGCGACAAATCCATAGCCGCCTACGCCATCCTGAACCTTGCCGTATTCCTTCATGGCGCGGGCTTTCACCCAGGCGTCGCCGAGGCCAGTGGTGACCGTGAAGCCGAGGCGCTTCATTTCAGCGGACAGAATCGCGGAGGTGTTCTTTTCCTGGAAGGAGAGTTCGGGGTTCTTGTGCAGATGCTCGTAGATCTGGCGGAGCGTCTTTCCGCTGGCGGAGAACGCGGGCTGGGCTTCGGAGGCCGGCGCCGTTGTACAGGCGGCAAGCAAAGTTGCGCCGAGGGCGAGGACTGTGCGCTTCATGTCTAGGAACTCCCGAGCCGATTCTTGGGTGATAGCTGCTGGCTAGGATCGCGTCACCCTGACTTGGGGTCACGCTTGCCAAGGTTTGCGTGAGCGGCCTACGCCTTGGGGAAAATCGGGAGGAATGCCCATGAAACTCTACAACGCGCCGATGCCTGCGCCGAACCCGCGACGGGTGCGGATATTCCTTGCGGAGAAAGGCATCACGATTCCCATGGCGGAAATCGCGATCATGAAGCGGGAGCACAAATCGCCCGAGCACCTTGCGCGGAACTCGCTGGGCCAAGTGCCAACGCTGGAACTGGATGATGGAACCACGATCTCGGAGACGGTGGCGATCTGCCGGTATCTCGAGAGCCTGCACCCTGCCCCGCCGATGTTCGGCAGGACGGCGTTTGAGCATGCGTTGGTGGACCAATGGGTTCGCCGGGTCGAGTTTTCGGTGATGACGCCGGTGGGGATGTTCTGGCGGCATGCACATCCGTTCACGGCGGCGGTGGTTGTTCCGCAGTACAAGGATTTCGGCGAGTCGAACCGGGCGCATTATGAGCGGGCGCTGGGATGGCTCGATGGCGAATTGAAGGGGCGCGAGTTCCTGGCGACGGCGGATTATACGGTGGCGGATATCTGCCTGCTGTCGACGGTGGATTTTGCGACGTGGATTGGCTTGGGGATTCCCGATGGGATGGCCAATGTGCGGGCGTGGCATGAGCGCGTAACGGCGCGACCGAGCGCCGGGGCATAGGGGCGCGATCTCGCTGGTGGCGAGTTGGGGCGGGGATTGGGTGCGCTGGATTAGGGCGCTAGGTGCGGAGGAAAAGAGCCCCCTCCGTCAGGCGCGCAATGGCGCGCATGCCACCTCCTCCAGTCCTACGGACTGATGGAGGCAATTCGCCTTCGTTGCCTTGCCTCCACCTGCGTCGCAGGGGGAGGTGGATCGCTTGTGGAGCAAGCGAGACGGAGGGGGATGGTGCGATGTGGCTCACGGCGGTGAGCACGCCCTCGTGCTTCGAGATGATCGCTTCGCGATCCCTCAGCATGAGGGCTATCTGGGTGCTGCGTTGCAGGGTTGCCGTTGTTTCCTTGATGATGGTGTCGTTCGTCACTCTGGGCAGGACCAGATCATCGTCTTGCGCGTGCCAATCACGCTTGAGGATTTTCCGGACCATCTGGAATGTTGAAGCGACGCTGGACAGCAGCTCTACGAATACGCGCAGCATCGCTGCCAGCAAAAGCTGGGGAAGCGATGGAGAGCCTACCTCGTGTGCGCGGGTTCGTGCCGTTGTCATGGGTTGGATAATAACCCTGGCTTCGGCCCCGGTTGAATCTGGACCGCGCTATCCCCCATTTTAATGCGCCAAGCCGTTGAATTCGCGCGAAAGGAATTTTCTTTGTCCTACGAACTCGACACCGCGCTATCCCCCAATACCTTGATCATTGTCGAGACGGTGATCCGCGCGATGCATCAAAGGGGACATACATGCTGAAACGATTTGGACGGGTACTGACCGCGGTGGCGGTTGTGGCCAGCCTTGCGGCGTGTTCGCCGAGCGGGCCGGTGGCCGGGAACGAGGAGAAGTCCAGCGAGTGGGTGCGCAGTGAATTCATAAAGATGGAAACCCAGGGCGGCGCGATGGGCGAAACGCTGAGCAACGAAATGCTCGACGACATGAAATATCGCACCAAAGGGCTCGCCGAGAAGGCGCTGGCGGCGACGCAGCGGCTGGGCTGAAGGGGAAGGGGCCTCCGGCGGCTG
>CALMWO010000231.1 GCA_937873805.1 uncultured Hyphomonadaceae bacterium | reverse complement strand
GCCTGTGGAAAAGTGGCGCCGAAAGAAAAGGGCGCCGGAAGAAAACAGCGGAAGGGTCCGCTACTTCTTCTCGGTTTTGACCTGCTCGACGGCGACGTCCATCAGCTCGGTCATCTGGCGCTGGAGCTGGTGATCCGTGATCGCGACACCCGCGGCGTCGAGGTCGCCTTTGACCTTCCGGAACACGTCTTCGTCGCCCGGGGCTTCAAAATCGGACTTCACGACTTCGACGGCGTAGCTCGAGGCGGCTTCGCCCGTTTTACCGAGTTTTTCGGCGGCCCAGAGGCCCAACAGCTTGTTTCGACGGGCATTTGCCTTGAAGCGCAGCTCCTGATCGAGGGCGAATTTGCCTTCTTCAGCCCGTTCACGTTTGTCGAAACCGCTCACTACTGTCTCCCTCACGTCGCTTGCGCGCTGCGCATCTGCGCTCGATATAGCCTCTCAAAGAGGCCAAAAACACCCCCGCGACGCCGTCGAACAGGACGTGCGTCACAGGATGTACTAGGAAGGCCTCTTCCTACACGAGTCGGGGCGGGGCAAGCCGTTTTCCGGCCAGGAGACGAAGTAAATGGTCAAGCGCCGGAAGATCTACGAAGGCAAGGCGAAGATCCTCTATGAGGGTCCCGAGCCAGGCACGCTGATCCAGTACTTCAAGGACGACGCGACCGCGTTCAATAACGAGAAGCGCGCTGTGCTTGACGGCAAGGGCGTGCTCAACAACCGCATCTCCGAATTCGTGATGATGCAGCTGAACGCCATCGGCCTGCCGACGCACTTTCTCAAGCGCCTCAACATGCGCGAGCAGCTGATCCGCGAAGTCGAGATCATTCCGCTGGAAGTGATCTGCCGCAACGTGGCCGCGGGCTCGATCGCCAAGCGCCTCGGCATCGAGGAAGGCACGCCGCTGCCGCGCTCGATCATCGAGTTCTGCTACAAGAAGGACGAGCTGGGCGACCCGCTGGTGTCCGAAGAACATATCACCGCGTTCAACTGGGCGACACACCAGGAGATCGACGACATCATCGCGATGACCCTGCGCATCAACGACTTCCTCACCGGGCTGTTCGCCGGCGCGCAGATCAAGCTGGTCGACTTCAAGGTCGAGTACGGCCGTCTCTACGAAGGCGAAATGGTCCGCACGGTTCTTGCCGACGAGATCAGCCCCGACAGCTGCCGCCTGTGGGACATGACCACGGGCGAGAAGCTCGACAAGGATCGCTTCCGCCGCGACTTGGGCGGCGTCACCGAAGCCTATGCCGAGGTTGCGCGCCGTCTCGGAATCATCAAGGAAGCGGGCGGGGCGGAAATCCTGTCTTTCTCGCAAGAGTAAGACGGGTTCCCAAGAACAGCGCTGAGAATAGGCGAACCGATGAAAGCCAAAGTCCACGTCTCGCTGAAAGCCGGCGTGCTCGATCCGCAAGGCAAGGCGGTCGGCGATGCGCTCGTCCGTCTCGGCTTCGATGAGGTCGGTGCGGTTCGCTGCGGCAAGACGATCGAGCTGGAGCTTGCCGATGGCCTGTCCAAGACGGACGCCGAAAAGCGCGTGAAGGACATGTGCGAGAAACTGCTCGCGAACGTGGTCGTCGAGCGCTACTCGATCGAGATCGTTTGAGGCCAAACGAAAATCGCGCGCCCCGAAGGACGCGCGATCTGAATTCGTAGCTGCAGCAGAGCCTACTTGGCTTCTTCAGCCGTTTTCGTCATGGCGCCACCAACTGCTCCGACATCGCGGCCTACGCCAGCGATCGTGTTGCAGGCCGACGCCATCAGCGGCGCTGCGAGCATGATGGCGATAAGAAGTTTGCGCATTGGGTGACCCCTTGATGTTGTCCCGAGTGTAAAAGATGGCCCCTTGCGGGGATTTTCGCAAGCAGCGGCTACAGGCCCGCCCGGCAGCCGTCGAGAACATTGCCCTCGGCATCCGGCTGGCACGAGCGGCCCGGTTGCGTCGCGCCATTCTGCGCGCCGGTTGCAGTGCCCGTCATTACGCCGCCGATGGCCTGGAGATCGCGGCCGAAGCCTTCAACCGTGTTGCATCCCGAAAGAGCGAGCAGCATCGCCGCAAGGATCAGCCTGTTCATGTTCGTCTCCGCCACCAGATTGTGTGCTGATGCCATGCACCCAGAATCTGTCCAAAATCAGGTGCAAGCCTTTTGAGGTCTTCATGACGCCCGCACACTGGATGCCGATCCTTCTTCTGGTCGGCTCCAACATCTTCATGACCACGGCCTGGTACGGTCATCTGAAGTTCAAGGATTCACCCCTCCTGCTGGTGATCTTCATCAGCTGGGGCATCGCCTTTGTAGAATACTGCATGGCCGTTCCCGCAAACCGGATCGGGCACGAGGTCTGGTCGGCCGCCGAGCTGAAAACCATGCAGGAAGTCATCACGCTGGTTGTGTTTGCGGCATTCTCGGTCTGGGTGCTGAAAGAGCCGCTGACGTGGAAACATGGGCTGGGTTTTGCCCTGATCGCGCTCGGGGCAGGGGTCATCTTCTACAAGTGACGGCGCGGCGATTCGCACCCCTCGCGACTCGCAAAAAAAGCTGCTAGAGGCGCGACGCAAAGGGATTTGTGCATGAAATCCGCCGTCATCGTCTTCCCCGGATCCAACTGTGATCGCGACGCCCAGACAGCGCTGCGGCAGATGACGGGCGCAGAGCCAGCGATGGTCTGGCACAAGGACGGCAAATTGCCGGACAAGCTGGACCTGATCGTCCTGCCGGGTGGATTTTCCTACGGCGACTATCTCCGCTCCGGCGCAATGGCGGCCGCATCCCCGATTGGCGACGCGATCCGCGCGCACGCTGCAAAGGGCGGATACGTGCTGGCCATCTGCAACGGCTTCCAGGTCGCCACCGAACTCGGCTTGCTGCCCGGCGCGCTCCTGCGCAACGCTTCGCTGAACTTCGCCTGCCGCCCGCAATCGCTGGCCATCGCCTCCAACTCGTCGGCCTTCACGGCGGGCTACAAGGATCAGCGCGAAGTCTCGTTCCCGATCGCGCACCATGATGGCAACTACTTCGCCGACACCGCGACGCTCGATCGCCTCGAAGGCGATGGCCGGGTGGCTTTCCGCTATATCGGAAATCCGAACGGCTCCGCGCGCGACATCGCAGGCGTCCTGTCCGAAAACGGCCGCGTCCTTGGCCTGATGCCACACCCCGAGCGGGCAATGGCCGGTCAGGAAGGCGGAAACGACGGCGTGAAGCTGTTCGAAAGCCTGATGGCGGCAGCTTGATCGAAGCTGCTCAACCCTCGCGGGTTACGCATTGATATCCTGACCGCAGCGGCGCGTTATGACGGCCTCCCTACAGTGTGAGGCGATCCCATGCGTCTGCTTGCTCTTTCCCTTCTGACCCTTGCCTTCGCTGCGCCGGTTCAGGCTCAGACCGTCGGCATGATCGGACCCAGCTTCGCGCCGTCATCGGTGAAAGCCGACAATTTCGACGTGGTGTTCGAGATCAAGGTGAATACGTTGCCGTCGATCCCGGTGCTCTGGAACCAGACCGCCGACGCTCGCTGGGATGGCGTGGTCTGCAATGTCGGCAAGGCGAACAGGGGCGCGGTCAAGGTCGAGCCCACCGCCCGCTTCGGCTATCTCGACCTCGACACTTGCACCATGTTTTCCAATTTCCGTATGCTGGATCTGACGACCGTCGATCCGGACAAGGAGTGGACGGCGAAGATCTACCTGAGGGCGCGGAAATAGGCTGAACCGGAGAGCGTGCCGGGCGCGAAGGCGCGTTCGGTGAAATAGCGCGCCATCCGGCCGCACGCGCCTTGCCAAAGAAGAGGCCGCGCTTCCTCACGCTGCACACGCTGTTCGAGACGCAATACAATGAACTCTGGCTCTCGCTCGACCTGATCGCGGAGCGCATCCGCTCGCTGGGTCACTACGCGCCTTTCGGCAATTCGATCGCGACCAAATCCACCATCAAGGGCGACACGGGCGTGCCGTCCGAAGACGAGATGCTGGCGAACCTCGCTGCGGGCAACGAGGCCGTCGTGAAGGCCGCGCGTGCGGCGCTCGAAGTTGCCGAAGACGCGGGCGATCAGGCAACGGCCGACCTGATGACGCAGCGCGTCTCCATCGGCGAGAAAGCCGCCTGGATGCTGCGCGCTCACCTCGCGAAGTAATCGTCGATTATCGTAGTTATTGCGGCGCGGGGATCGGCAGGAAATGCCATTCCTGCGTCGTTGTTTTTCCGTCCGCCACGCGATCCACCTTTGATTGGATGCCGCCGGCATTGTCGGAGAAGTAGGCGATGGTCAGCGCGCCATCCACAGTCTGGAACGTGATGCGCCCTGGCTCGATCGCCTTCAGCGGCGTGAAGCTCCACTTCATCCCGTTGCGCGTGTTCGCCACGTCGAGGCCGTAGACGCCTTCGGCGTTGGGGCCGATCTTGTGATACTCGGTGTAAGCGCCGCCAGCGGCCAGCACGGTCAGCGCCGTTCCCGTCACCACGCCATTCACCGGCCCGATGAAGGCTTCATACACGGGCGTGCCATTGGCGTTCGTGTGAACCCGCGCGCCCTGCATCCAAGTGAGCGATGCAACTTCGGCCGGAACATTTGGCGTAGGCGTCTGCGCCATGGCGCTGGATGAAAGCAGCACGCCGGCGATCGCCGTCAGGATCAGCTTGTACATGGTCGTCTCCCCAATCCGGCGTCTGTGCGCCTTGGAGGGGATGCTAGCTCGCGGGTTGATCGCGTACCAGACGTTAGGGCAGGCCCAGCAGCTTTGCGGGATCGGGGCAGATCGATAGCCAGTGATCGCGCTCGCTGCGCTTGGCTACGCCCGGATAGTCGCCTTTGGCGCTGCCGATATCGAGAATGATCTGGAAGTGCAGGTGAGGCGTCCAGCCGCCATTCTCGCGTTTCGTGCCGAGTTCAGCAAACTTCTCGCCTGCCATGAAAGCCGTGCCGGGCTTCAGGCCCTTCAGGCTGTCGCGATCAAGGTGGCCGTACAGTGTGTGAAACTTCAGGCCCGACACAGGCGTGTGTTCGAGAATGATGGTCGGGCCATAATCGCCCGGATTGTCGTTGATACGGGAAGAGTGAACGCGCGCATTCAGCGGTGTGAACACTTCCGCGCCCGCAGGCGCGAACACGTCGATGCCGAGATGCACCGTGCGCGGCTCTTCGCCTTCGGGCGCGAACAACGTCTGCGTGTAGAGCGTGCGGTCCTCGCCATAGCCGCCGAACCGGATCGCTTCGCCGGGTTTTACATCCGCGTCATCGAGCTTGCCTGCCTGCGCCCTGCGCAGGCCGTCGATCACTTCGATGCCGGTCGGTTTCAGGCCAGAAATCCAGCGATCGAATGCGGCGCGCGACATCTACTCCGCCGCGACCTTGGCGTGATGCGGTAAGCCTTCGAGATACTTCTCGGCCTCCAGCGCCGCCATGCAACCGAGACCAGCTGCGGTGACAGCCTGACGGAAGATGTCGTCGGCCACGTCGCCCGCAGCGAACACGCCCGGAATGGACGTGGCCGTCGAACCCGGAACGGTATGCAGATAGCCGCCCAGCTTCATTTCAAGCTGGCCGGTGAACAACTGCGTCTGCGGCGCATGGCCGATGGCGATGAAGATGCCGTGGACGGGTTGCTCGGTGATTTCGCCGGTCTTGAGGTTTTTCAGCTTGGCCTTCGTGACGCTGAGCGGACCTTCCTGTCCGATCACATCGACCAGCTCGGTATCCCAGAGCACATTGACCTTCGGATTCTTGAACAGGCGGTCCTGCAGGATTTTCTCGGCGCGGAAATGATCGCGGCGGTGAACCACCGTCACCTTCGATGCGAAGTGCGTCAGGTGAAGCGCCTCTTCCACAGCGGTGTTGCCGCCACCAACGACGATGACTTCCTTCTGGCGATAGAAGAACGCATCGCACGTGGCGCAGGCGGACACGCCAAAGCCCTTGAACTTGGCTTCGCTCTCGAGACCCAGCCATTTGGCCTGAGCGCCCGTTGCGATCACCAGCACGTCGCAGGATTCGATCTCGTCTGTTGTCGTCATGCGTCGGC
>CALMWO010000230.1 GCA_937873805.1 uncultured Hyphomonadaceae bacterium | reverse complement strand
CCGGCTTGATCTCGGTCATGGCCGGCGCAGCAACCGCCGCAGCTCCCAGCGCGGGGTGAACCGGCGCGGGTATCGGCGCCATCACCTCGTTCACGTCCCTCTCGAGCGCGGCGCGGTCTTCTTCCATCTCGCGCTTGAGATCATCCAGCCCGGTCGACGCCTTCAGGTTGGCGACTTCCTTACGCAGCTCGTCCAGCTCGGCCTGCCGGCCCAGCTCGTCGATGCCCTGTTTGAACTCGAACGCCATAGCGCGCATCTTGCCGGTGAAGCGCCCGAACTTGCGCATCATCAACGGCAAATCCTTCGGGCCGATGACGATAATCGCCACCACCACCAGCAGGATCATTTCCTCGAAGCCGACACCCGGCATCATGGCGTTGTCGCTCCCTCACGGAGAGACGAAAGTTCAGCCGCGCCCATTCCGCCCCCGGACTGGGACGATCAGACTTTCGTCTTTTCCTTCTCAGGGGTGACGTTGATCGGCTCGTTGATCAGCGGGCCAGAGGTCGTCTGGCTGGTGTCCACTTCGCCGTCCTTCAGCCCCTTGCGGAAGCTTTTGATGCCCTTGGCCATATCGCCCATCATGGCCGAGATCTTTCCACGGCCGCCGAACAGCAGCAGCAGGATCGCTGCGATGACGAGCAGCTCCGTGATGCCAAGTTTTCCGAACATTTGGTCTACTCCGTTCGCCATCGCTGGCGGATTCAGTTGGCGTCAAACGCCCCGGTCCTGACAACAACGTAACCCTTGGGGCAGGACTCTGCAAATGCTGGTCGGTACTGCCCACCACACGTTTGCATTAACCAGATCAGCCCCGCTCCTCGGCACCTTCCAGAAAGTCAGGCTGAAACTCCTGACTCTCAAGCGGGTCCTCGCCAAGCAATTCCCCTGTTTCGGGGTCTCTGGGCGTGCCTGCGAACTCGAAATCGCGCGGAATTTCAGCTGAAAGCAGCCCCGCTGCCTTCAAATCATCCCTACCCGGCAGGCTATCGACCGCATCGAGGCCGAAGTGGATCAGGAACGACTCGGTGGTGCCAAATGTCACAGGCCGTCCCGGCGTCCGCCGCCGCCCGCGCGGCCGCACCCAGCCCGCCTCCATCAGGATGTCCAGCGTCCCCGACGACACCGCCACCCCGCGCACATCCTCGATCTCCGCCCGCGTCACCGGCTGGCAGTACGCAATGATCGCCAGCGTCTCCAGCGCCGCCCGCGACAGCGCCTTCGGCTGCTCGCGCGTTTCTTCAAAGAGGAAAGCCAGGTCCGGCGCCGTCTGGAAGCGCCACTTGCCCGCGACTTCCACCAGCTGCACACCCTTGGCCGAATACGCCGCCTTCAACCTCAGCAGCACGTCGCCCGCTTCAACGCCCGGCGGCAAAGCTTCGGTCAACGTCACGGCGTCAACCGGCTCGTCGGACGCAAACAGCACGGCCTCCGCCCGCCGCATCGCGTCCGCCAGCCGCTCCTGATCCGGCTCCGCCTTCGCAGCCTTCACCGGCGCATCAGCCTTGGCTTCAGGCGGCGCCAGCGGCTCGGCCTTCACTTTGCGCGCCTTCGCCAGCTTCGCGACCGCCTCGCGCATGTCCTCCAGCGCCGGCTCTTTATCCTTCTCGTCGCTCATTCCGCCGCCTTCAGCGCTTCCCGCGCCTTGCGCACATACACGTCCGAGAATGGCTGATCCTGCCGTATCTCGACCGCGCGATCCTTCGTCAGCTCCAGCGCCGCCGAGAAGAAGCTCGCCACCTCAGACCGCCTTGGCGCGTCCTTCGACTCTTCATCTTCCGCCCGCATCATCTGGATCGACGCCCAGTCGATCAGGTCCGGCACCAGCGCCGCCAGCTTCCGCCGCGCCGTATCCAGCGGCACCACCGGCTGACGCTTGATGACGTGCGCCTTGATGGTGACCTTGCGCGCATTGATATCGCCGAACGCCTTCAGCACGTCGTGCAGCGTCGAATTCCACAGCGGCTTGCGGATGATCTTCGCCAGCTGCGGATCGCCGCGCGGAAACACGTCGCGCTTGTCGACATTGCCAGCGTACAATTCGTTCACGGCCTTCCGCATTGCATCCAGCCGCCGCAACCGGAACGCCAGCCGCCCGGCCAGCGCTTCGGGATCAAGCGCGTCCTCGTCCTTCTTTTCGGACGGCAGCAGCAGCTTCGATTTCAGGAAAGCCAGCCACGCCGCCATCAGCAGATAGTCGGCGGCCAGATCGATCTTCTTCGCCTGCGCCTCGCGTACATATCCCAGATACTGATCCGCCAGCTGCAGGATCGATATCTTCACCAGGTCGATCTTGTGCCGCCGCGCCAGGTCCAGCAGCAGGTGCAGCGGCCCCTCATACCCTTCCAGATCGACGACAAAAGCATCCTTGGCGTCAGCCGCTTCCGCGGACGCCTGTGCCAGCATGTCTTCATCAGGAACGGGAAGTACCGTCATACCCCCGCAGTAGACGACGGAGGCGCCCCAGACAACAGCTCCTCAAGTCGCGCCCTGCCTTCAGCCTTGTCGAAGGGCTTCACATGCGCCGTCGCCGCATCCGCAGCCTGCGCCCGGCGCAGTTGCTCGCCTGACAGTTGCGGACAGACATCGGCCACTTCGCTCATCTCGCGCAGCACCATATCGGGATCGCGCAGCACCTTGCCCCACGCATCCAGCCCCGAACAGTGCAGGATCACATCGCACCCCGCCTCCAGCGCCCGCGTCGCCCGGCTCGCCAGATCGCCGCCCAGCGCCTTCATCCCGAGATCGTCCGTCATCAGCAGGCCATCGAACCCGATCTCCTTGCGGATCACCTCGTGAATGATCTTGCGCGAATGCGTCGCCGGCGTCGTCTCATCGTCGAGCGCGCGGTACGCCAGATGCGCCGTCATCCCCATGGTCGCGTGGCGCACTGCCTTGAACGGCGCGATGTCCTCCTCGACCGCCGCACGGTCCGCGCGCACCACCGGCATCGTCTCATGGCTGTCGACTTCGGCGCGGCCATGTCCCGGCATGTGCTTGATCACGCCAGCCACACCGCCATCGCTCAAACCTTCCAGCGCCGCCTTGGCCAACACACTCACTTGCGCCGCCGTCTCGCCTAGCGCCCGGTCGCCGATGATCTTGTGCATGTGAGGATGCAGCAGATCCACCGCCGGCGCGCAATCGGCGAAGATGCCCATCGGCTCAAGCTCCGCCGCGATCAACCGGTGATGCAGCCACACCGCCTCGCGACCAGCCTCCGGATCCCTCTTGTACAGGGGCAG
>CALMWO010000229.1 GCA_937873805.1 uncultured Hyphomonadaceae bacterium | reverse complement strand
GTGTTCTCGCTGTCGCAGCGCAGCGATGCGTCGACCGGCGACAGCTATGACCTGACCGCAAAGTTTGACAGGGCGGACGGCGTTTCGCCCGGCACCGACGTGCGGATTGCCGGCGTGAAGGTTGGAACGGTGCGGTCGGTGAAGCTCGACCAGACGACGTTCAAGGCCGAGGCGACGCTGTCGATCAAGAAGGACGTTCAGATTCCAGAGGAGTCGGCGGCTCAGATCCAGTCCGACAGCCTGCTGGGCGGCAGCTACATCCATATCCAGATCAGCGGAATGCCGGACAACATGCAGCCTGGCTCCCGGTTCGAATATACACGCGGCAGCATGGATATCCTCGGCATCCTTCTGGAGGCCGTTGGCGGTCTAGGCGGCGGTGAAAACAAAAGCGGTGACACCGGGGGCGGTTCGCAGGAGGAGGTTCCCCTATGACACGCTTCATTCGGTTTACGCTTGCCACGGCTGCAATGGCGTTGGCTGCTGCTGGCGCTCACGCGCTCGAGCCGCGCGTCGGCGTGAAGCTGCGTGCGCTGGACAAGATCACGGGTAATTCGACGGACATCAGCGCGAAGGTAGGCGAGACGCTGACATTCGGCCGCTTGAAAGTTACGGTGAAGGCTTGCTTCCAGGCGCCGCCGGAAGACACGCCCGAGTCGGCTGCTTTCCTCGAAATTCACGCGACTGCGCCCGCCGGCAAAGGCAAGAGCGATACGGCCGCAGACACTGTGCGCATGCATCGCGGTCCACAGCCCATCGGCCCGGATGGCCTGCTGTTCTCTGGCTGGATGTTCGCGTCGTCGCCGGGTCTAAGCGCGCTTGAGCATCCGACCTATGACGTCTGGGTGATCAGCTGCAATACGTCGACGCCCGCCCAAGCGGCGGCTCCGGCTGCTCCAGCGGCGCCTCCGGTCGAGCCGAACTGAGCATCGACTTCCAACGCGGCGGCAAGCCGCAGCTGGAACTCTTCCCGCCCGATCTCCTCGACGCCGAAGCCAAGTAGGTGTGGCGTGACGAACTGTGTATCCAGCAGCAGGTAACCGCTGTGTTTCAATCGCGCGACGAGATGCGCGAGTGCGACCTTCGATGCGTCCGTGACGCGTGAGAACATGCTTTCGCCGAAGAAGGCGCCCTTAAGGCTGACGCCATAAAGACCCCCGACAAGCTCTCCATCGAACCATGACTCGACGCTGTGCGCGTGTCCAAGGCGGTGCAGGGCGCTGTAGAGATTGAGGATCGGGGAGTTGATCCAGGTGCTCGGCCGGTCGGGGGCAGCTTCGGCGCACAGCTCCATGACGCGCGAGAAGGCCGTGTTGATGCGTACTTCAAACACGTCCTGTCGGATCGTTTTGCGTAGGCTTTTCGATACGCGGAAGCCGTCCAGCGGCAGCACGCCACGCAGATCGGGATCGACCAGAAACAGGCGAGGATCATCACGATCGTCCGCCATCGGGAACACGCCGCGGCGGTAGCAGTCGAGCAATTCCTTCGGGCCAAAAACCCGGCTCAACGGCCTATTCCTTCTTTGCTTCCTTGGCCGACTTCAGGAAGCCTTCCAGCCAATGGATGTCGTAGTTGCCGGCCTGAATATCCTTGTTGTCGACGAGGCGCATGTGAAGCGGCAGAGTCGTCTCAACACCGCCAACAACCATCTCGCCAAGCGCGCGCCGCAGGCGGGCCAAG
>CALMWO010000228.1 GCA_937873805.1 uncultured Hyphomonadaceae bacterium | reverse complement strand
GGTCACGGTGACCTGCACTTCGTTCTTGAAACCATCGGCGAACAGCGGGCGGATCGGACGGTCGATCAGGCGCGATGTCAGGGTTTCTTTTTCGGTCGGACGGCCTTCGCGCTTGAAGTAGCCTCCGGGAACGCGGCCAGCCGCGTAGTAACGCTCGAGGTAGTTCACGGTCAGCGGGAAGAAGTCCTGGCCTTCCTTCGCCTTCCTTGCGTAAACGACCGCCGCGAGAACCGAAGTCTCACCATAGGTCGCCAGAACCGCTCCATCAGCTTGGCGCGCGATACGGCCAGTCTCGAGGGTGAGCGGACGGCCCGCCCAGTCGATCGTCACACGTTGAATGTCAAACATCAGTCATTTCTCTTTCTGCATACGAAAACCCGCCGGACCCCGGTGGGCCGGCGGGTGGGGTAGGAACCCGGCCTAGCGCCTGAGTTCCAGCTCTTTGAGGATCGTCTGATAACGAGCCTCGTCTCTCGACTTCAGATAGTCGAGCAGTCGGCGACGCTGCGAGACCATCTTGAGAAGGCCGCGGCGCGAGTGGTTGTCTTTCTTGTGCTCTTTGAAGTGGCCGGTCAGATAGTTGATCCGGTGGGTCAGGATTGCGACCTGCACTTCGGGGCTGCCCGTATCACCTTCGGTGCGGGCAAATTGCTTGATCAGGGAGGCTTTTGCCTCCGGCGTGATCGACATCGGGTTTCTCCTTGGGCCGCTTGGGCCAGTCTATTGGTTGAACACGCGAACCGGCATGAATCTGCCGGCCCGGACTTCACCCAGGGCAACGCCAAGCTGTTCTTCGCCCACCTTTTCAGTGGCCAGACAAATGCGGGAAGCATCCTCCCCGTTCACTTGACGAGGACGGCGCATCTCCCGAAACGCCTCGACCTGATGGGGCAGAAGTACGATCTCTCGGCCCTGCCTGAGCCTGGACGCTTCTTCCCCGGTGATGGCCAGCGCCGGGATGTCGTCCAGCGCGGTCTCGAGGGGAACAAGCTTGTCGTCCAGCGCGGCCTTATCGCTCATTTGCTGCAGGATTGAAAGCTCAATTGCCGTGTCCACGGAAAACGCTCCGACCCGCGTCCGGCGCAGTGCCGCCACATGCCCCTCGGCCCCTACGGCAGCCGCTAGGTCACGCACCAGTGCCCTGATATAAAAGCCTTTTCCGCAGGTAACCGCGATAACAGCCAGGTCCTCGGACGGGCAATCCACCAGTGCGGCCGAATGCACCACCACGGTGCGTGGCTGCAGCTCGACGTCTTCTCCCTCGCGGGCGAGATCATAGGCCCGCTCGCCATTGACCTTGATCGCGGAGTAGATCGGCGGCGTCTGCTGAATCTCGCCAATGAAACCCTTCAGTGCTTCTTCGATCGCTTCACGCGTCGGGCGTACGTCGGACTCGCCGGTCACGGCGCCCTCGCGGTCCTGGGTGGTGGTCGAAGATCCCCAGCGGATCGTGAACACGTAATCCTTGTCCGCCTCCATGACGTAGCCGACCGTCTTGGTGGCCTCGCCAAACGCCAGGGGCAGGATGCCAGACGCCAGCGGGTCCAACGTGCCGCCATGTCCTGCCTTCTGCGCGTTGAACACACGCCGGCAGATGCCGACGGCTTGCGTCGAGGTCACGCCCTCGGGCTTGTCGAGCACCAGCCAGCCGTGAACCGGCTCGCCCTTTTTCTTGCGGGACATCGCGTCTCTCCTGGCGCCGCCGAGGGATCAAACCCCGGCCGGGTCGTAGGGTGCATCGATCAAGGCGACATGCACCGGGTGGCGGGGATTAGGAGGGATGTGCAGGCCGGTCAACTGGGAGGCGCGCCGCACCGGAGCCGGCGTCAGCGCGCCGTCGCGCCGAACCGGTGATCGAGATCGACCAGCGCGTCTGCCAGCCCCAGCGCCGCTTCGATATCGCCGCGCAGCCTCAGCAGCGTCTCGCGATTGGCCGCGGGCTTGGTGAAGCCCGGCGGCTCGAACAGCGCACGGTTCATGGCCTTGGGGGTCGCAACGGTAAGCCGTGATCCCGTACACAGCAGCACCGGCTGCCCAAAATCTCCGCGCCGGCCAAGCTGCAGCAGGCGCTCCATCAGGGCAGGATGGAGCAGCGCGCGCGCCGCGATCTGGTCAGTCGAATAGACTTCGTAGACTCGCTCGAAGTCCACATCCTCCAGCTTGACCCGCTGGCGTCCGCTGGCGTCGAGCCGATCGCGCAGATTGCCGAACGCGCCTGCGTCGGAAACCACAGCGGTCGTGGCTCCCGTGTCGCGCTTGAGGTCGATGTCGATGAGAAGGCCATCGAACACGGCCTCGTCGCGCTTCTTTTCTTCGGCGCTCATCAACTTGAGTTCGACAATGTTGATCGGTAGTCCGCGATATGTTCCAGCTAGTTCGTTGGTCGCATGCGCCTCGCCGAAGCTACGGAACACATGCTCGGCTTTGAGTCGCGCCAGATCGGGCATCACCGCGTCGCGCCAGGTGATCTCGCCGAACGATGCCGCCAACCGGGGTAGAACGCGCTCGCGATAGAGCTTCGTATACTGTTGCGAGAGTTCCTTCACCGACCAGAAATACCCGACGAAACCACCGACGACCATCACCACGATGAAATCCATCGTTCCGCCCGGTGCGCCTGCGAGCGCTGTCAGCGTCCAGATGCAAAGCCCTACACCCGCGCAAGCCGGCACGCGCCACGCCGACCGTTCTTTGACCTGCTGCGTGACATGCTGACGATAGGTTTCGAGTTCTGTAAGGATCGCGTGCATCTCGCCACCCAGCTCGTCGGCGCCCATCATGGGTGAAGGCGGCGCACTGGTGCGCGGTTCGGAAAGTTTCAGGGCAATCCCGCCACCCACGGCCGCGATCAGCAGCGCGACAAAGAATCCGCCAAACACGGCTGCGGCAAAACCGATCAGACCCGGCGTGCGCGAATTCGCGGCCACTGCAATCCCGATCCAGGCGATTGCTGCAAGACCCAGAAAGGCGATGAAGACCACCCGCCCGATCTGAGCAGCGGGTTGGGTCTTTGCAGCGATGTCCTGTGCGGCCTGGGTCGTCATCGCCCGACATATAGACCGCCCGTTTCGGCTTGCGAACGGTCCGGGTCGCCGCTTTCGTCTATCTAAACATAAAGAGAGAAACGCCATTCCCAGCGTAACGGGGCGCGTTCGGCACGCAGAGCAAGATCGCAAGCCGAATCCCTCGTGCTGTTGCGGCAACGTCACGGCATTCCCGTCGCCAGCTTGGCAATCGCGGCGCAACGCTGATAGCCTTTTGCCAATTCGATCCGGGGCGTTCCATGAAAAAGACCTTCCTTGCCTGTCTCAGTCTTGCGGCTCTCGCCGCCGCGACGCTGACGCTTCAGGTCCAGCCAAGTTCCGCTCTGCCGGTGGCCAGCGACAACGCGCCGACCGACTATTCGAAATGGAGCCAACCTGCGCTCGAAGCCGAGCTGCAGCGCCGCGCGGTGATCGAACGCAAGGTGCTGATGCCGATGCGCGACGGCGTCCATCTTTCGACCGACATCTACCGCCCGAAAGATGCAACGGGTCCGGTCCCGACGATCTTCGTGCGCACGCCCTACAACATGAACACGCTGCAGGGCGGCTCGCTGCGTCAAGTCGTTGAAGCGATCGATCGTGGCTATGCGTATATCGGGCAAAACGAGCGGGGGCGCTATTTCTCCGAAGGCAAGTTCGAGATTCTCGGCTACCCGCGCACCGATGGTTATGATGCGCTGACATGGATCGCCGACCAGTCGTGGTCTAACAAGAAGGTCGGCACGCTCGGCTGTTCGTCCACCGCCGAATGGCAGCTGCAGCTTGCGGCAACCAACCATCCCGCGCACGCCGCCATGGTGCCGATGGCTTCCGGCGCCGGCATCGGCCGCGTCGGTGAATTCCACGAGCAGGGCAACTGGTATCGCGGCGGCGTTCCCCGCACGCTTTTCACCATCTGGCTTTACGACACTGACAACCCGCTGCGCGCGCAGATCCCGGAAGGTCTCGATCCGAAGATGCGCCAGTATTTGTCGGCCTACAGCGATCTCAATCCGAAGAAGCCGGACGTGACCTGGAACAAGCAGGTCTGGCATCTTCCCTACGCCGATATGCTCACTTCGCTGGGCGAGCCTGCCGGCACGAACGAAGAGCTGATTGCGCGAGCGCTTCCCGATGATCCGGCCTGGTTCAAGGGCGGCCTCTACCACGACAATGAAAAGTGGGGCGTGCCTGCGCTCTGGTACAACTCGTGGTACGATGTTTCGATCGGCCCGAACCTCGCGCTCTACAATCATGCCACGAAGGCTGGCGTCGATGCGGAAGCGCGCGACAATCAGTACGCCATCGTCGGCCCCAGCGTTCACTGCGCCTTCGGTTCGCTTGGTCCCAACTTCAAGTCGGGCGACCGCGAACTGGGCGACGCAACGATGGACGTGAATGGCGAGGTCTGGAAATTCTTCGACCGCTTCCTCAAGACCAGGCCGGAAGCCTTCCCAGCGACCACGCCCAAGATCCGCTACTACTCGATGGGCGACAACAAGTGGAAGACATCGCAGCAATGGCCGCCGAAGGAAGCGCAGGAGACGCGGCTCTATCTCCGCTCCGGCGGCAGGGCGAACTCGGTGTTCGGCGACGGCAAGCTGTCATTCTCCGCGCCGGGCAATGAGCCGGCCGACAGCTTCGCTTATGATCCCAAGAACCCGGTTCAGACAATCGGCGGCGGCGACTGCTGCAATGGCGGCGTTGTCGTCCCCGGAGCGTTTGACCAGCGCCCGGCGGAGGTTCGCCACGACGTGCTGGTCTACACGTCGGACGTGTTGAAGGAGCCGGTTACGGGCGCTGGCTTTGTCGCCGCGATCC
>CALMWO010000227.1 GCA_937873805.1 uncultured Hyphomonadaceae bacterium | reverse complement strand
GGCGTCGACCTCTTCGGTCAACAATGCCGGCATGATCCAAGAAGAGCTTGAAGTGGCTCGCCAGAAGCTATCCAGAAACGAGCCATTTCGCTTTCTCACCGTTCGACTCGACGAGTACCTCCTTCAGGATTGGATGAACGAGTGGCAGTTCATTCGTTCAAGCGACGAGCACCTCCCGGACAAGGTTGTCCACTCGATCAACCAAATCGCCGCCGACACAGGTTTTCCGATACTCGCCACAGGTGGCAAAGCGTTTGTGAATCGGAATCCCCGGCGAACCAGTTATCAGACCTCGGATTGTGACTATTCATACGCGATCCCAACTATCTCAATCGTTGGGGATCAGTTTGCGGCATCGGAATTAAACAGCGCTATTCGCGGACGCGTCGCCGAGAGCATTCTCGAAATGAGAGGGTGGGTCGAAGCTAATCAGCGAGGCGAGCCGGGGAGCTTCATCGACATAACTCCATTGAACGTCGTTCTGTCGGAAAAATACATCGGCCTATCGTTTGAGCGCGTAGCTCACTATGCCAAGGCAGCCCACCCTGAGCACCACTTCCTGACTGTCAATATCAAACGACAGCCTTGGTCGCTGATGCAGACTGGCATCGCTAGCGAACATCGAGCGCGACTGATCGAACTGATTATCGACGAGCTCCGCGCTCAAGATCCGTCGTGGGAACAGGATACTTTGACAGAAAGCCTAGCGAACTATGATTTTGCGTCCAACGTAAACTTCTTGGACGACGGCGTCAGAGTTTACTTCGGCGACTATTCGCTCGGCTCCTACATAGTTGAAGCTCAAGAGCGTGATTTTCTTAGCCCCGAGATTCGTGAGATTTTTGGCGAGCCACCGAGTGAACAGCCATAAGTGATCAACGAAGCGTCACGGAACTAGGCCGTTATTTTCGGGACAGCCGCGCGACACAAGCGGCGCGGACAGCTATCGCAGCCGCGCCGCTCGTCTTGTCGCATCAGGCGGTTGTGCAACGCCAGCAGATCAGCGGGCCATCTTCCTTGTCGATGCGTTCGCCGACGCGAATGAAACCGTTCCGTTCCAGCACGCGTTGTGACGCGATGTTGGTGGTCGACGTATCCGCTGTGATCGCCGTCACGCCGGCGTGGTCCTTCGCCCACGCGACGATCTCGCCGATTGCCCGTCCCGCGCTGCCGCGGCCTTGGCGGCTGGCAGCGACGCCGTAGCCGATGTCGATGACGCCGTGCTCCGGCGGCCGCGTGATCGAGCAGAGCCCGACCACTTCATCGTTCTCCACCATCAGCCACGAGGCGGGCGAGAAGACTGCCCAGACATTGCCGGCGACACCGGCCAGCATTTCAAGAATGACGGTCGGCGCGATTGGCGTGTCTGGCAGGCGGAGGTTTCTTGGCGCCTGGCCGAGGATCAGGCGCGCGTAGTCGTCTTTGGTTGTTTCCAGGATCATGATGCTCTCGAAGAGATAAAAGGTGACGCAAGTGGCTTACGGTCACGCTTCGCGAGCGGTCAGCTTTCGGGCGTGCTCACACGCGTCCGCGCTGGCCGCTGAAGCGGTCCAAGGCGAGAAGGGTGAGCAAAGGCATTCTCCCGGAGCTTGGCCACGCCGGTTTTGCCGGCGGGCGTGATGCTGGTCTACGGAATCTGCGCGTCGCGAACAAGCCTTGGCAAGGCGACCGATCAGATTTCCGAAGCCGGAGCGTCGTCTACATGGGCGAGAGGCGCATCCAGATGCCTTCGCGATCGGCCTGGCGGCGCTCGACCAGCAGGCGGGCGATCTGGCTGTCGTCGTGGAAGGCGGAACCGACCGCGCTGTCGAGCAATGCCTTGGCGAGATTGTCGAGATCCATGTGCGGCGGGTCACCGGTGTATTCCATTGCGATATGCGCAGACCAGTCGCCCCAGCGCGGGCGGACGGGGAAGTGCAGCCGGAAGAAGTCCTTGAGCAGCGGCTTGTAGTATTTCGCCTGCGTGGTGAGGCCCTCGACCTGCACCTCCAGTGTGCCGTCCTTCTCAAGCCGGGCGCGGACCTTGTTGTGGCGGGTCCAGGCGGGTTCTGCGGTGCTGTTATCGGCGTTCAAGTCATTCTGCCCGTATTGCGCGCGAGACCACATTGATCCCGGCGGCGCTTGGGTCTAGTGGCAGCGCAGATTTTCGACGCTTTGCCAAGGCTGGGAGCTGTACCAATGGCCGGAAAAAACCGCACCGAAACCGATACCTTTGGCCCGATCGAAGTGGCGGCTGACCGGTATTGGGGCGCGCAGGCGCAAAGGTCACTCGGCAACTTCAAGATCGGCTGGGAGAAACAGCCCGCTCCGATCGTGCGGGCGCTGGGTATTGTGAAGCGCGCGGCGGCGGAAGCAAACCTTGAGCTGGGCAAGCTTGAGCCGAAGCTGGCGAAGAACATCGTCGCAGCAGCGCAGGAAGTGATCGACGGCAAGCTGAACGATCATTTCCCGCTGGTCGTGTGGCAGACGGGTTCGGGCACGCAGTCGAACATGAACGCCAACGAGGTGATCTCGAACCGCGCCATCGAGATGATGGGCGGCGTGATGGGCTCGAAGAAGCCGGTTCACCCGAACGACCACGTGAACATGAGCCAGTCGTCGAACGATACGTTCCCGACCGCGATGCACATCGCCTGCGCCGAGCAGATCTCGACCGACCTGCTCCCTGCCCTCGAGCACCTGCACGCAGCGCTGAAGCAGAAGTCGGTCGACTGGAAGAAGATCATCAAGATCGGCCGCACGCACACGCAGGATGCGACCCCGCTGACGCTCGGCCAGGAATTCTCCGGCTATGCGAAGCAGATCGAGAATGGCATTGCGCGCATCAAGTCGACGCTGCCGTCGCTGATGGAACTGGCACAGGGCGGCACCGCCGTCGGCACCGGCCTCAACGCGCCCAAGGGCTTCGACAAGCTGGTGGCGGCAAAGATCGCAGAGATTACCGGCCTTGCGTTCAAGACGGCGCCGAACAAGTTCGAAGCACTGGCGGCGCACGACGCGATGGTGATGAGCCATGGCGCGATCACCACGGTGGCCGCTTCCTGCTTCAAGATCGCCAACGACATCCGCTTCCTCGGGTCGGGCCCGCGCGCGGGCCTTGGCGAGCTGGCGCTGCCGGAGAACGAGCCTGGCTCCTCGATCATGCCGGGCAAGGTGAATCCGACGCAGTGCGAAGCGCTGACGCAGGTCTGCGCCCACATCATGGGCAACAACGCGGCCATCGCGTTCGCTGGATCTCAGGGCCACTTCGAGCTCAACGTCTTCAACCCGATGATGGCGTACAATTTCCTGCAGTCGGTCCGCCTGCTGGCTGACGCCGCGATCTCGTTCACCGACAACTGCGTTGTCGGCATCGAGCCGCGCATCGACAATATCGCCAAAGGCGTCGAGAACTCGCTGATGCTGGTGACGGCGCTGAACGAACGCCTCGGCTATGACGCGTGCGCCAAGATCGCCAAGACCGCGCACAAGAACGGCACGACGCTGCGTGAAGAAGCCGTCGGCGGCGGCTATCTGACGGACGCCGAGTTCACGAAACTGGTTCGTCCCGAAAAAATGATCGGGCCGAAATAGTTCGAAACAGCCATTACGCTTCGGGCGTCCTATCTTCTCCTGCATGAGCCGTGACGGCGGGTATCCAAACATGGAGCCGCCGTCGCAAATCAGGAGGAAGAACAATGCGGATTATCGCAACTGCGCTGGCGGCCATGGCGCTTGCCGGCGTAGGTATTTCAGGAGCGGCCTGGGCCCACCATGGCTGGGAATCCTATGACTCGGCCAAGCAGCAGAAAGTCACCGGCACGATCGCCGAGCTGAAGTGGGAACAGCCCCACGCCATCCTGTGGGTGAACAGCGGAGGCAAGAAGCTGGAGATCTGGCTCTCTCCCTTGCAGCGCATGGTTGATCGCGGACTCACCAAGGACGCACTCTCCGCCGGCAAATCTGTCACCGTCGACGCCCAGCCGCACACTCAAAAGGTTAATGAGTGGAAGGCGCAAAGCATCGTGGTTGATGGCAAAACGTACGATCTGATGCGGTGACGACAGGTCACGCCGGGTCACGCAAACCGGACAGATGACAGGGCGACATGTGCGGGCTAACTAGCCTTCATGTCTTACAGCGCGCCCCTATCACAGATCGCCCACACGCTCGCGCATATCGCGAAGCTTGATGAGATTGCAGCTACCGGCGCGTTTCCGAATTTCGACACAGACCTCGTGTCGCCCATCCTGGAAGAAGCCAACAAGCTGGCGCGAGACGTTCTGGCCCCGCTCAACTCGGTGGGTCACAAGACCGGCGCGAAGCTGACCGACGCAGGCGTGATCGCAACCCCGGGATTTGCCGACGCCTATGCGCGCTTCCGCGAAGGCGGCTGGATGGGGCTCGCCTTCCCTGAAGAGTTCGGCGGACAAGGCCTGCCTAAACCGCTGGCGCTGGCCGTCATGGAAATGATCCACGGCTCGAACATGGCGTTCGGCCTCTGCCCGCTTCTTTCGTTCGGCGCCATCGAGGCGATCCTCGCGCATGGCACGGACGAGCAGAAGCAGATGTACCTGCCCAAGCTGATCTCCGGCGAATGGACCGGCGCGATGAACCTTACCGAGCCGCAGGCGGGTTCGGACGTTGGCGCGCTGAAATCGAAAGCCATTCCGAACGGCGATGGATCGTATGCGATCTCGGGCCAGAAGATTTTCATCACCTGGGGCGACCACGACATGACGGACAATATTGTCCAGCTCGTGCTCGCGCGCCTGCCGGGAGCGCCCGAGGGATCGAAGGGCATCTCGCTGTTCGTCGTGCCGAAATTCTTCGTGAATGCCGATGGATCGCTGGGCGACCGCAACACGTTCAAATGCATCGGCCTTGAGCACAAGATGGGCATTCATGGCTCGCCCACCTGCGTGATGGAGTATTCCGGCGCGAAGGGCTG
>CALMWO010000226.1 GCA_937873805.1 uncultured Hyphomonadaceae bacterium | reverse complement strand
CGGGACTGGGGTGTCGTCGGCGAACAGGTTGTCGGGGGCGAACACATGCTCGCTCAGCCGGCGGTGCAGGGCTTCGAGCCACCAAGACGCGCCGCCGACCCAGCCGGCGAGCGTGGAACGCCCCAGCTCGATGCCATAGCGGGCGAAGATCTGCGATTGTCGATAGAGAGGTAGATGATCGCAGTACTTCGCGACCAGCACCTGGGAGAGGAGGCCCGGCGTCGCCAGTCCTCCGGCGATCGGTCGGTCTGGCGCCGGCGCCTGCGCGACGTGCTGACAGGACCTGCAGCCGTATTTCGGGCGAACGATGCGGATGACCTTGAGTTGCGCGGGCACCCAGTCGAGCATTTCACTGACGTTTTCCCCGATGGCATGCAGAGCGCCGCCGCAGCAGGGACAGACGAGGCCGTCCACATCGATGATGACGTCTTCGCGCGGCAGATGGTCCGGCAACGGCTTGCGGCGAGGATGGTTCTCGGCAGCCGGCGGCGGAAGCGGCGTGCTTTCTTCCACGCGGCCAATGTCAGCGCCGAGATCCTCAAGCGCCAGCGCGAGCTGGTCAGGATCGAGCCGTTCGGATCGCTTGCCGAACTGCATGCGCTGGAGTTGCTTGATCAGCATCTTGAGCCGGTCGATCTCACCCTCGCGGGTGGAGACCGCCTCGGCCATGTCGCGCACCAGCTGCTGGAGCTGAGCTACGTCCGACGGCAGATTGTCGAGATCGAACCGCATGAGAAGAGATTCGCCGCATTCGTGATTTCGCCCAAGACCATTTGTGGTGGCGAGGGGAAGATTCGCGCAGACGTGATCAGCCTGCCTTGGCCGGTCGCCATACTTTCTCTGGTGTGCGCCAGTCGATGCCTTCGATCAGCATGGCGAGTTGCACCGGCGTCAGCGTGATCGTCCCGCCCGGTTCGCTGAGGCGTGGCCAGGCGAACCCACCGCGATCAATGCGCTTGGTGAACAGGCACAGCCCGTTGCCATCCCAGAACAGGATTTTGATCATGAACGCGTTCTTCCCCCGGAAGGCGAACAGGTGGCCGGAGAACGGATCCTGTTTCAACGTCTCCTGCACAAGTGCTGCGAGCCCATCCATGCCTTTGCGCATGTCGGTGACGCCAAGCGCCAGATGCACGCGTACGCCCGCGGGTACGATCATCATGACGCTGTCTCCACATGAAGCCGCACGGCTGATGGATCGGCATCCGCTGGAGCGTAGACGCGGCGGCCGTCGTTTAGCTCTATTGCTCTCGTCCCAGGCGGTTGCGGTAACAGCTCATCGAGCACGAGGACCTGTTTCCCTGCGTTGCCTGCAATTGCCGTCTCAAGCTGTACCGCGACCAGTTTCGCCGGCCTCGCGGGGGAGTGGCTGAACCCCAGCTCGACACGCCAGCGGAAGAGCGTGCTCGGCACCAGACGATGTTCGCGGGCGACGCCAGACACGGTCGCCCCAGCACGTTCCGTCTCCAGGACCAGCGCCAGCTTTTCCTTCTGGCTGAAGCTTCGTCGTCTCGCACGGACTGCGGTTTCGAGGTCAGCCCCCGACGAGTTCGTCAAGCTGATTTCTGGGGTTTCAGGCTTAGCACTAGGTCTAGCACTAGTGCTAAGTAGGGGTCGCGCGCTGGGGTGGAGCAGCCTCCGCCAGTCGCCTTCAACCTTCCCAGCGGCAATCCGGTCGCGCCATTTCTTGAGACTGTGGTGCGAGAGATTGAGCGCGCTGGCGTAGGCACGAAGTCTCATTCCGCTCCAGTTCAAAGCCTCGACGTGCATCGCCCAGAAGGCCTGCGTCGCCTGGTTCTTCATCGTCGTGGGAAGTGTGATGCCGCGTTCCCGGCGGCGCAAACGAGGTGAACGTTCTTCAGCATTCACGGGACTTTCCGCGGCTTCGACTGCGATGATCCATCTCACGAAGACGGGTCGCACCAAGCGCTGCCGCCGGCAGTAGCTGGCGACCGAGCGGCGGGTCTCGCGCCATGCTGCGACATGCGCTGCACACACCGCATCGGCGTGCAGGTGGTCAGGTTGTGGTGTGGACATCGTCGCCTCCGGAGTGCGGAGGCAAGCCCAACTTCGAGGGCGTTGCATCACCCGATCGACGTGTCGGAACCGGACGGTTACGACACGCCAGCGGGATCAGGGATATCCAGATATCATGCACGACCATGCAGATGGCGAGGATCTCTTATGATTTTTCGTGCTTCGCTTATTCCATCATGCGCAAAGACCTCGAGGCATGATCAATCCGACGCCATCGCTGACCACGTCACGGCACGCTTGCGCTTTCAACACACGTTACAAGCTTGGGACGATTGCTTCGTAGCGCCGCCGCCGCGTTTGTGTACTCTCATCACATGCGTGGGGACGCATCGCGAAAGTCCGCGACGGCCAGGATCCTCCCCCTCCCGTCGCGAACTTCGCACAAGAGTGTGTTCATCAACGACGCACGACGGCAGAAAGAATGACGATGGAGCTTCGACACGCCCTCCGATCCACCTCAACGCAAGGGCGAGAACTGATCCGGTCGCTTGCAAGAACGCTCGATGATCGCGGAAACGAGTCTGCCGTCAGCACGAATGGAATCGCTGAGCTGATCGCCGAATGCGCAGTCCCGGGTGAAACATTCATCGTCGGCGTGACCGGCTCGGTCGCTGTGGGCAAGACGACGTTCTGCAATGCGATTGCGGGGCATCTCCGCTCGACGCAACAGATCGAGATCGTATCGACGGATGGATTTCTGCTTTCCAATGACGCGCTCAACGCTCGCGGCCTATCGATGCGCAAGGGCTACCCGGAATCCTATGATCGCGGCCTGATGTCAGGCGTCCTTCAGCGCCTGCGTTGGGGGCCGGTTCGCATTCCTGGTTATTCGCATCGCACCTATGATCTGGCGCCCGAGCTGGACCGGACGATATCCCGACCGGACATTGTGCTGGTCGAAGGACTTGGCATTGGACCCGGCATCGACGGTCGCGATCTGTCATCCCACATGGACATGTTGGTCTACCTCGACGCGAGCGAACAGGATCTGGAAACGTGGTTTGTGGAGCGTTTCCTCGCTCTCTGGAAGGCTGCTGAGAGCGACCCCAGGTCCTTCTATGCTCGCTTTCGTTCGCTGTCAGAGGACGAAGCGGATGCTTTCGCCCGATCCGTCTGGACCCAGATAAACCTCCCCAACCTCAGGGACAGCATCACTCGCGGACGTGATGCTGCTGATCTGGTTGTGCAGAAAGCTGCCGATCACAGGCTCAGCCTTGTCAGCACCTAGGTGAAGTCCGCCGCTCCTACTGCTGGGGCGCGAGGGCCAGGGTCAGCGCCTCGCGAAATCCGGGCGTGCCCTCATCGACCGCGCCGTCATGTTTCCAAAGCACCGTTCCTGCCCGATCGATCAGCAGCGTAGCGGGAACGCCCGGGCTACCAAGTATGCCGCCAATCCGCTGGTCGGGGTCCAGCCAGATTTCGTAGGTGAGGCCAAGCGAGGGGGCGAATTCCAGGACCTTTTGATGGTCCTCGACCGCATCGATGGTGACCCCGATGACACGAAGACCCTTTGGGCCTTCCTCTGCATGAAGTTTCGCAAAGTACGGAATTTCCACCCGGCAAGGCCCGCACGGCGTTGAATACATCTACCTGCTCGCCGGCGCGCCGGCCGAAATGTGGGAAAGGTTCCGCAGCTCAACCACCTCGACACCTGGCCGGCCACGATCTTCGTTGGCCGCGACGGCACGATCGACGCAGTCCACTCCGGCTTCGCTTCGCCAGCAGCCGGGGAA
>CALMWO010000225.1 GCA_937873805.1 uncultured Hyphomonadaceae bacterium | reverse complement strand
TCCGACCATATCGGCGATCTGGGCGAGTTCCGGATGCAGACCATGGTGGCCGGGCGCGAGCAGATGCTGCCGGTCTATGGTCCGCACGGCATCAAGCCGGTCGTGAACGGTTTCAACATGGCGTACGAAGAAGACGCTCGCCTGCGCCTCGCGCACCATGGTGCGGGCGTCGTCAATATCGCGGCGTCGCCGCTGGTGGCGCATGAGTTCGGCGCGGGGTTCAAGGGCGGGCTGGATCAGGAGGAAGTCATCCTGCAGGATGGCGATCTCAAGGTGACTGCGTTCGAAGTGGACCATGATCCGATCCGTCCCGCCGTCGGCTATCGCTTCGACTGGAAGGGCAGGTCGGTGGTGCTGTCGGGGGACACGGCGCAATCGGCCAACCTGATGGAGAATTCAAAGGGTGCAGACGTGCTGGTGGCTGAATCGCTTGTGCCCGCGCTGGTCGGCATGGCGCAGCAGCAGATGAAGGCGCAGAACAATCCGCGCGCCGCGAAGGTGATGGGCGACATTCCCGACTATCACATCTCGCCCGTCGATGCTGCGAAGATGGCGAACGATGCGGGCGTCGGCCTGCTGGTTTACAGCCACCACATTCCCTCGATCCAGGTTGGCTCGCCGATGTATTTCGCGGGGGTTGCGGCGGTGCGTCCTGCGGACAAATGGGTTGCGGGTTGGGATGGCCTGCGCGTTGATCTGCCTGCGGGTTCGAAAGAGATCAGGCAGTCCGAGTTGTTGCCGAAGCCCTGAGTACTGGACACCCGCCGTCTTGCTCGCCTAATTCCAGTCCATGGCAATTTACGTTGATGCAGATGCCTGTCCGGTGAAGGACGAGGTCTACAAGGTCGCCCGGCGGCTGGGGCTCGACGTGCATGTCGTGGCCAACTCCTTCATCCGCACGCCGATGGAGCCGCGCATCAAGTTCGTGCTCGTCGATGCAGGGCCCGATATCGCAGACGACTGGATCGCGGAGCGCGCGGTTGCAGGCGATGTGGTGGTGACGAACGATATTCCGCTGGCGGCGCGGGTTCTGGAGAAGGGCGCGGAGGCGATCTCTCCAACGGCCAAGGTTTTTACATCAGACATGATCGGATCGGCGCTGGCGACGCGGGGGTTGATGGAGCACTTGCGCTCGTTCGGGGAAATCACGTCGGGGCCAAAGCCGTTCTCGGTGAAGGATCGGTCGGCCTTCCTTTCCGCGCTGGATGCCGCAATCAACCGGGCAAAAAAGAAAACGGGTTGACCGCAACCACGATCAAGCGCGCCTTGCGGCGTTGCGCCATACCTGCATCATCGCTTCGGAAAGGTGCGCTATGCAGGCGGTGGTCAAGGCTCTGTGGTTCATCGAGGCCAATGCCGGTGAGGCAGTGACGCTCGACGATATCGCCCAGGCCTCCGGCATGTCGCGCTTTCATCTGTCCCGCACCTTTGCCGCCGTGGTTGGCCAGCCGGTTGTCGCCTATCTGCGCAGCCGGCGCCTGACTGAGGCGGCGCGACGGTTGGCCGATGGCGCTCCCGATATTCTCGTCGTGGCGCTGGATGCCGGCTATGGCTCGCACGAGGCATTCACCCGCGCGTTTCGGGAGCAGTTCGGCTTGACGCCGGATGATGTGCGCTCCCGGCGCTCGCTCGCCAATCTCGCCATCGTGGAGGCCATTCGCATGCCCGACCAACCCGCTTCGCTGCGCGCACCGGATCGTTTCGTGAAGAGCGGTTCGATGCTGTTCGCTGGATTGCGCAAGTATTTCCGTTTCGAGGATAGGGGAGGCATTCCCATGGTCTGGCATGCCTTCGGCGCCTATCAGGAACGCATTCCTTCTGTGATCCCCGGAGCGGCTTTCGGCCTGTGCCTTGGACCCGCGGATGCGAATGACGATTGCGGTTTCGATTATGCGCCTGCG
Organism: uncultured Hyphomonadaceae bacterium; assembly: GCA_937873805.1. Classification (GTDB taxonomy): domain Bacteria; phylum Pseudomonadota; class Alphaproteobacteria; order Caulobacterales; family Hyphomonadaceae; genus UBA7672. The sequence goes on along the minus strand of CALMWO010000225.1, from coordinate 2,102 downwards.
GTGCAGGTGAGCAGCCTCGACGCCTTGCCTGAAGGGCTGAGCGGAATCCGGGTCGAGGGGCGGGAGTGGGCGGTGTTTCATCACCGCGAGCATGTCTCGTCGGTTGGCTCGACCTGCGCGGCAGCGGGCGAGTGGCTCGCGCAATCCGGTCGCGCCCCGCCGCCTGGTCCGATGGAGATGATCGAGCGCTATGGGTCGGAGTTCGATCCACGCACCGGGCTTGGCGGCTGCGAGGTGTGGATTCCGGTTTCCAGCATCAGCTGAAAATCAGCTCGGGATCTTCGAGCTTGCCATAGCGCAGCATCATGAGGTCGGCCGCATAGTTCTGGTTCAGCTTCCAGGGCTTGCGGTCGCCCTGTTTCGGGAAGCGGTCGATCGTGCGCTGGACGTAGCCTGACGAAAAATCCAGCCACGGCGCCGTCTGGATATCCGGTGAAAGATTGCGCGGCGTGACGGCGTGAGTCTTCGTCCGGTCCATGTGCTTGATGAGACGGCAGGTGAATTCGCAGGTGAGGTCGCACTTCAGGGTCCATGAGGCGTTGGTGTAGCCGAAGATCGAAATCAGGTTCGGCACGCCTTCATACATCATGCCCTTGTAGGTGAGACGTTTCGCGAGATCGATTTTCTCGCCATCGACTTTCACCTCTGCGCCGCCGAGGAATTGCAGGTCGAGGCCAGTGGCGCTGACGACGATGTCGGCTTTCAGTTCCTGACCGGACGACAGCTTGATGCCGGTCTCGGTGAATGTGTCGATCGTGTCGGTGACGACGGAAGCGTGACCTGACTTGATCTCCCTGAACAGGTCAGCGTCCGGGATCAGGCACATGCGCTGGTCCCACGGATTGTATTTCGGGTTGAAGTGTGTGGAGACCGGATAATCGTCGCCGAGTTCTTTCTGTGCGAGCCCGGTTATCATCGCGCGCACCTTGTCTGGCTGGGTGCGTGCGCGGTTGAAGAACAGCATCTGCATGCCGACATTCTTCCAGCGCGTGAGGCCGTAAGCCGTCTTGCGGGGAAGCATTTTCTTGAGCCGGTTCGCGATCTTGTCTTCGGATGGACGCGAGACGACGTAGGTGGGGGAGCGCTGCAGCATGGTGACGTGCGCCGCGGTCTTGGCCATCTCCGGCACGATGGTGACTGCGGTGGCGCCAGAGCCGATCACGACAACCTGCTTGTCCCTGTAGTCGAGGTCCTCGGGCCAGAGTTGCGGATGGATGAACGCGCCCGTGTATTTTTCGCGGCCTGCGAATTCGGGCGTGTAGCCGTGTTCGTATTTGTAATAGCCGCTGCACATCATGACGAACGAGCAGGTGAACGCGACGGTCTTGCCGCCGACCTCTGCTGCGATGGTCCAGCGTGCGTCCTTGCCTGACCATGATGTGCCGGTGACGCGGTGGTGGAAGTGGATGTGCTTGTCGATGCCGTATTCGCGTGCGGTGTCGCGAACATAGTCGCGGATCGAGGGGCCGTCTGCGATCGACTTCGCGCCGGGCCACGGTTTGAAGTTGTAGCCGAGTGTGTGCATGTCCGAGTCGGAACGAATGCCGGGATAGCGAAACAGATCCCACGTTCCGCCGATCGCATCGCGCGCTTCGAGGATCGCGTAGGTTTTTCCGGGCAGGCGATGTTGCAGATGGTAGGCTGCGCCGATGCCGGACAGGCCAGCGCCGACGATCACGACATCGAAGTGTTGCGTCTCCAAGGCCCGTACTCCCGCTCAGTCCCCGGAGAGACGGTATTGTCGTTTCAACAAACCGCAATCGCCCGCTCGCCTTGAGGGCGAGAGCTAATATCGGGGGCGCCTACGTTAAGCATTGCGCGAAAAGAGAGAGCTGCTCGGGGTTTGTGTTGTCGCTGCGGAGGCGAATCAAAATCAGCCGGCGGGCCAAGTTCTTGCCGGTTTCAGGGGCCAACCCGGTGATTTGCGGATTGCACACAGGAAACCATGTTGCTCCCATGCCCCGCCCAGACCCAAAAAGCACACTAACCGGCTCTTCGCTCAGGCTTCGTATGGGCAACACAAAAAAAAGCGTGTAACGCGGGATCAGATGCGGGGCGACCGCGTTTATGCCTCGGTGCCGGTCTCCGGACACCGGGGAGTA
>CALMWO010000224.1 GCA_937873805.1 uncultured Hyphomonadaceae bacterium | reverse complement strand
ATCGTCAAAGAGTCTGACACGATCAAACTCCGCGTCGGCTACATGACGCAGAAATTCTCGCTCTATGACGACCTGACCATCGAGGAAAACCTCATGTTCATGGCGCGCGTCCACGGGCTAGATCGGCGTCCGCGGCGCGTGAAGGACGCACTCGACCGGCTTGGACTCTACGAGCGCCGAAAGCAGCTGGCAGGCAAACTCTCTGGCGGCTGGAAGCAACGCATGGCGCTTGCTGCAACGACACTGCACGAACCGGAACTACTGCTGCTCGACGAACCGACCGCAGGCGTCGACCCGCAAGCGCGTCGCCAGTTCTGGGACGAAATCCATGCGCTATCCGCAGCCGGCCTCACTGTACTCGTCTCAACCCACTACATGGACGAAGCGGAGCGCTGTCACGACATCGCCTACATCGCGTACGGCACACTGATGGCGCGCGGAACCGCCAACGAGATCCTGAAGGATGTCGGCCTAGTCACGTGGGAAGGCGAAGGCCCGGGCGTCGATCGGCTGTCTCCTGAAATCGGCAAGCTTCCCGGCGTCGAAGCCGCGGCGCCGTTCGGCGTCACGCTGCATGTATCCGGCACCAATGCCGACGCGCTGGATGCTGCCCTGCAGCCTTATCGCAAGGCGCCCTTCACCTGGACGCGCACGCAACCGACGTTGGAAGACGCCTTCATTCATCTGATGGGTAAGTCGGAGGACAACTTCCGATGACGCCGGCCGCCACCCGCAACCCCTGGGCGACGCGCATCCTCGCCGTGCTGGCAAAGGAGTTCGTGCAGCTCACGCGTGACAAACTCACCTATGCGATGATCCTGATGATCCCGGTCGTTCAGCTGCTGCTGTTCGGGTACGCGATCAACAACGAACCGCGCCACCTGCCTACCGCCGTTCTGGTGCAGGATAATTCCACCCTCGCACGCTCCACGCTTGCCTCTTTCGTCAACACGCAGTTTTTCGACATCACGCACGAAGCGCACTCAGTGGAAGAGCTCGATATGCTTTTGCGCGAGGGCAAGGTTCAGTTTGCCCTGACTATTCCGGGCGACTTCTCCCGCCGCGTCGCGCGTGGTGATGGCGCACAGGTGCTGCTGGAAGCGGACGCCACGGATCCATCGGCAACAGGCGCGGCGGTCGCTGCGGCCAGTGGAATGCCCGCGCAAGCGCTGAGCCACGATCTACCGGGCGGTCTCGCCTATCGATCTCCTCAGCCCGCGCCATTCGAGGTTGTCGTGCATCGCCGCTACAACCCGGAGAGCATCACGGCCTACAACATCGTTCCCGGCCTGCTCGGCGTTATTCTGTCGATGACGCTGGTGATGATGACTGCCCTTTCCGTCACGCGAGAAACGGAGCGTGGAACGATGGAATCGTTGCTGGCCACACCGGCGCAACCCATCGAAGTCATGATCGGCAAGCTTGCGCCTTATGTCATGGTCGGCCTTCTGCAGACCGTTGTCATTCTCGTGATGGCATCTGTGCTGTTTCAGGTGCCGATGGAAGGCGGATGGATCGCGCTCATCCTTGGCGTCCTGATGTTCATCACAGGGTCGTTGGCGCTAGGCTTCCTGATCTCGACCGTGGCGCGCACGCAGCTGCAGGCGATGCAGATGTCGTTCTTCTACATGCTGCCGTCGATCCTGCTCTCCGGCTTCATGTTCCCCTTCCGCGGCATGCCTGACTGGGCGCAAGCCATCGGACAGGCAATTCCCGTAACCCATTTTCTGCGTGTCGTGCGCGGAGCGCTCCTCAAAGGCGAAGGCTTAGCCACGCTCTGGCCAAGCCATGTCGCGCTGGGGATTTTTGTCTGCGTGGTGACTGCCCTGGCAATGCTGCGTTATCGCCGCACACTCGACTAGGCAGGCGGCAAGCTATTCGGCAGCTTTCGAGTCAACGCCCCACACACGGCGATGGAACGCCCACGCGGTCGAAACAACGGTGTCGATGTCCGACAGTTTCGGAACCCAGCCGAGCTCACGCACGACATTTGTAGTATCCGAGTACAGCGCGACCGCATCGCCCGGACGACGCGGTTGCATGACAACCGGAACAGACCGGCCGGTCGCGCGCTCGACGGACTGCAGAACTTCGAGCACCGTCGTCCGCTGGCCTGATCCGAGATTGAGCTGGAGATTCCCCGAGCCATTCACCAGACGGCGGGCTGCGAGGATGTGGGCTTCCGCCAGATCAGTGACGTGGACGAAATCACGAATGCAGGTGCCATCTGGTGTCGGATAGTCGTTGCCGAACAGCTTCATCGGGCCGCCAAGCCCGACAGCCGCCTTGAGCGCGTTCGGGATGAGGTGCGATTCAGGGTCGTGCTGCTCGCCGATCTCGCCATCGGGGTCCGCGCCGGCGGCATTGAAATAGCGAAGCGCCGTAAAGTTGAGGCCATGCGCCTTGCTGATGTCTTCCAGCATCTGCTCGCACATCAGCTTGGTGCGGCCATAGACGCTGACAGGCCGCTTCGGCAGGTCTTCGGTGAGAGGCAATTTCTCAGGGTCGCCATAGATCGCGCAGGTCGACGAAAAGACGAGGTTCTTGACCCCCTCCTCCAGCATGACGTTCACGAGGTTCAGCGTGCCGGCGACGTTGTTGTCGTAAAAATGAGCGGGGTTCTTTTCGCCCTCGCCCACCTCGATGCGGGCGGCGAACTGCATGACGGCCTCGGGCTGATACTGGCGAATGGCTGCCCGGACGGCTTCCGGGTTACGGATATCGGCCTTTACCAACGGCCCCCAGCGGACGGCATGCTCGTGTCCCGAGGTGAGATCGTCCAGCACAACAGGCTCAAGCCCGGCCATGCGAACGGCCTTGGCGGCGTGGGATCCAATATAACCGGCCCCACCAGCGATCAGGATGCGTTTGAGGGTCATGCCCATACCTCGTATTGATCCTGCCGATGCAAAGGACGTGCTGGCCCAGTCACGGTTAACGCATCGAGATTGACATGAGATTGCGGGGCCGCGAAGCGTGGCGCAGCAGATTGGTAAAAGCCGCCCATGACCTTCACCCTCCCAGACCCTACCGACACCGAACGGAACCAGCTCTCAAAGCTGTTCGCCGCCATTGCCTCGGAAGCGGCCGTGGCCGTGATGGAGGTCTATGACAGTGCGTTCGAAACACGAACCAAGGCTGACTACAGCCCTGTGTCCGACGCTGACGAGCGCGCTGAAGAAATCATCCTCGCTCGGCTGGAAGAGGCGCTACCGGGTGTGCCCGTTCTCGCCGAAGAGCGCGCGGCGCGCGAGGGGCTGGCCGAAAAGGTGGCGGAGTCCTTCCTGCTGGTCGACCCGGTCGATGGCACGAAAGAGTTCGTGCAACGCAAGGGCGACTTCACCGTCAACATCGCCCTGATCTGCGGCGGCAAGCCAATGGCCGGATGCGTCTACGCCCCCGCTCGCCGCGAGATGTATTTCGGCGGCGCCGAGGCGCACATGATCGATGCGTTCGCCCCAGGCGAAGGCCTGCGCGAAGGCCGGCTCCTCAAAACGCGCTCCTATCCCGCCGAGGGGCTCACCGCGATGACCTCGTCCTCCCATCTCGACGAACGAACCAAGGCCTTCCTGTCTGCGCGCAAGATTGCGTCGCAGACCGGCATCGGATCGTCCCTGAAATTCTGCTGGGTGGCTGCCGGCAAGGCTGACGTCTATCCGCGCTGGGGCCCGACCATGGAGTGGGACACGGCCGCCGGCCACGCCGTGCTGAATGCGGCTGGCGGGCGGATGCTGAAACCCGACGGATCGCCCTTCACCTATGGAAACGGGGCCGCAGGCTTCAAGAACGGCCCGTTCGTGGCGTGGGGCGGCGAGCCGGTCTAGCCTTTCGGCCAAGCTTGGTGCAGGACACGCCGTCCACGAATCTCACGAGCCTTTGCCATGACCGACACCCTGCCCGACCGTCTCAGCCAGAGCCCGAAGAGCCCCTACTACAACAAGGAGCTGCTTGAGCGCGGCATCGGCATCCGCTTCAACGGCGCGGAAAAGACCAATGTCTGGGAATACTGCGTCAGCGAGGGCTGGGTCCGCGTCGTCGCCGGCGTCGCCACCGACCGCAAGGGCAACCCGATGACCCTGCTGCTCAAGGGCACGGTGGAGCCCTACTTCGACGCCTCTGCGGTCGAGTAACTACACGCGCAACGTGTCCAGGAAACGCCTGAACACGACCAGCCCCTTCTCGATCTCGGACACGGCGACGAACTCGTTCGGCTGGTGCGCCTGATCGATTGATCCTGGCCCGCAGATCACGGCGGGGAATCCCGCCTTCTGGAATTGCCCCGCTTCTGTTGCGAAAGCAGCAACGCGAAGATTGTTGTCGCCCGTCAGCGCGCGAATGAATTGCTCGGCAGCACTATCGCGATCGACCCGTAGCGGCGGCGCGTTGGCCCACATGTCCACCACCACGCCGCATTCCGGCCCAAGCGCTGAAAGCTTGGCATTCACCCGTTCAACCTCGGCAAAGAATGGCGCAAGCAGCGCATCGGCATCAGCGCCCGGCACTGTGCGGATGTCGAACACGAAACGGCACTCCCGCGCCAAGATGTTTGCAGCTGTGCCCCCGCCAATCTCGCCCACTGTGATGGTCGTCCATGATGGATCGAAGTCGGACGAGGCTGGCGCATTCGCCTCCTGCTCGCGCGCAATGCGCCGCAAGACCGCAAGCAGATCGATCGCCTCGTGGATGGCCGATGCGCCAAGCCGGGGATCAGACGAATGAGCCGCCTTGCCCGTGATCCTGATCTCGTAGTCGCGAATACCCTTATGCGCCGACAGCACGCCCCACAGCGTGGGTTCACCCACCCACACCACACTGGGCGCCGACCCACTCTCGGCGATCTTCGCAATCATCGGCTCAACGCCGGCGCAACCGATCTCTTCGTCGTAGGAGAAGGCAAAATGTACGGGCTTGTTCAATTGCATTTTCGAGAAAGTCTCGGCATGGGCCAGCGCCAGCGCGAGAAACCCCTTCATGTCGCACGAGCCGCGGCCATACCACTTCCCGCCACGCTCAATCAGGTCCCACGGGTTGGTATCCCATGGCTGTCCATCGACCGGCACGACATCGGTGTGTCCCGACAGCACGATCCCGCCCGGTTGATCGGGTCCGAACCGCGCCCACAGGTTGGATTTGCGGCCATCGGCGCTCGGCGCCCGCACCAGCTCGGCGCCCAGCGGACGCAGGAAATCCTCGATCCATTCGATCAGCGGCAGGTTCGAATCGCGTGATGTCGTGTCAAACGACACAAGACGGGCGAGAATGTCCTGAACAGAAGCAACCGATGTCATGGCGAGAAGCTAACCCATCGCGCGGCGAGAGCCATAGACTTTCCTCGCCATAACCTTATGCGAGACCCATGATCGAGTTTCACGCCGGCATCGGGCCTGACAGTCAGGCCGTAGGCATCGCCCTTGAGGAGATGTTCCTCGACTACGTCGTTGCGCCTGCCCGCGCGCCCATTCCGGTCACCGTCGTCGGCAATGCGCGTTTGCCTGGCTTGAACAACATCCTGCTGGCGCTGGCGCGCAAGACCAACCACTTCCTGCCAGACGCCACGCTGGCTGCGCCATGGATGGGAAAAACGCCGCCGGCCCTTGACGAGCTGGAGAAGCAACTCGACGGACGCGACTTCATTTTCGGCGTCTACACGATCGCCGACATGGCCATGTACCCGCAGATCGCCATGCAGCGAGACAAGCTCGCTCACTTCCCGAATGTCGCGCGCTGGGAACGGCGCCTCAGCCTGCGCCCGGAAGTCGGGCGTGGCATGGGCGCCGTCTCGCGCTGACTATTGCGGCGGAACAGCCGGCGACGAGCCGCCAATCGGGCCGAAATCCTCGAGTTTGACCTCGTAGATCACGGTCGCGCCCGGGGGCACGCGGCCATCGCCTTCAGCGCCATAGAGCAGCGAAGCAGGCATACGCACCATCCAATGGTCGCCCTTGCGCATCAGCTTGAGCAGCTCGCTCCAGCCCGTCGTCACGCCAGCGATAGGCAGGGCGACAGGAGAGCCGGCGTCGAACGTCGACACAACGATGCTGCGATGGCGAACGTCTTCGGCTGTATCGCCTTCTTCCTTGTCCACCGTTTCGAGGCGGCCTTCGAAATTCGTGACGGCGATATCATTCTCGGTCGGAGACGCGCCTTCAGTCGGGCCGGATTCGACCACGAGATATTCAAGACCCGACGGGCGGCGCACCACGGCGGAGGAATCGGTCGGCCAGGGCGTCGCCTTGGTCCACGGATCGGGCAGCACGTTGATTAGCTCGACCTGGAACATGATGTCGGAATTCGGCGGAATGTCCGAGCCGGCGCCACGCTCGCCATAGCCTTCCTTGGCAGGAATCCAGAACATGAACATGTCGCCCGGCTGCATCTTCTGCAGGCCATCCTTCCAGCCGGGGATCAGCCCGTTCAGCGCGAAGGTCGCCGATTCGTTGCGCTGGTAGGAGCTATCGAAAACGAAGCCGTTGGCAGCCAGACGGCCGTCATAGTTCACCTCGACCCGGTCGGTCGGGCCGGGGAATGGACCTTTGCCATCGCCCTTGCGCACGACGATGTATTCGACGCCAGACGGAAGCTTCTGAATGTCTGCGGCCGCGTGGTTCCACGGGAGCAGCGCATCCCACGGCTTGGCCGGGTCAACCTTCACCGATGGGCTGCAGGCGCTGAGGGCCAGCGCGGTGATGGCGGCAAGCACGATACGAAACATGCATGGACTCCCTGTCGTTGCCCGCCTGTTAGCACCGACGCGCGGACGATGCGAGAGGCCCGTCCTGACGATCCTGTCAGCGATGCTAGGTATGCGGTCTGGGCGGGTAACCGGCCTTGCCCAGGGCGTCGATGATCTCCTGGGTATGGCGGGAATCGCGGGTTTCGATGGTGATATCGAACTCTGCCCCCTTGGCGGGAACATCCAGCGCAAGTCGGTTGTGGTTGACCTCGATGATGTTGCCGCCGCTTTCGCCTATCACGGTTGAAACCTTGGCCAGAAGGCCCGGCTGGTCGTTGCCGATGATGCGGATCGACGTGATCCGCTTCTCGCGCACCAGCGAGCGCGTCAGCACCGACGCCAGCAGGCGCGTGTCGATATTGCCCCCAGAAAGAACCAGCACCACCTTGCGACCGCGGAAGTGATGTGGCTCGGCCAGCAACGCAGCGAGCCCCGCGGCGCCCGCACCTTCAGCCACGGTCTTCTCGACAGTGGCGTACAGTGTGATCGCGCGTTCCAGTTCATCCTCGCTGACGAGGATGACGCGATCCATCAGCTTGCGCAGGATCTCAGCCGTCAGCTTTCCCACTTTCTTGACTGCGATGCCTTCCGCAATCGTCGCGCCACCCACCTTGGCCTCCTCTCCACGCAGCTCAGCCGAGAGCGACGGATAGAGCGCAGGCTCGACACCGATGATCGATACCGCCGGGCGACGCGATTTGATCGCTGTGGCGATACCGGAGGAAAGTCCGCCACCGCCGACCGGGATCACCATCACATCGAAATCGGCAAGCTCATCCAGAATTTCGAGGCCGACCGTGCCCTGCCCCGCGATGACGTGCTTGTCGTCGAACGGGTGGACGAAAGTAAGACTGTCACGCTTCTCCAGATCACGCGCGTGCTTGTCGGCATCGGCCAGCGTCTCGCCATGGATGATGACGTTCGCACCAAAATTGCGCGTGTGCTCGATCTTCACGAACGGCGTGCCCTGCGGCATCACGATCGTGGAGGGAATGCCAAGGCGCGAAGCGTGATATGCGACGCCCTGCGCGTGGTTGCCGGCCGACATCGCGATCACGCCCGCGGCCTTCTCGGAGTTCGACAGTGACAACAGCTTGTTGAGCGCCCCGCGCTCCTTGAACGAGGCGGTGAACTGCAGATTTTCGAACTTGATCCAAACCTGCGCGCCCGTGATTTCCGACAGCGTGCGCGAATAGCGCAGCGGCGTGCTTTCGATCTGGCCTTCGATCGCCTTCGCGGCCGCTTCAATATCAGCCAGCGTCACTGGCAGGGACGTTGCGGCTTCGGCAGCGGTTGGGGGCTTCGCGGTCACGGGACGCATCCTTTGCGTTGAGGCGCGCACCTATAGCCCTTTTTTGTTGCTGGGCCAGCTTTGCGCCGGAAAAAGGGCCTAGGCCGCCCGATCCTGGAGAGCGGGCTGCGGAGCAGCAAGGCCGCGTGCGATGTCCAGGCGGCGCATGGCCTTGGCCGGCCATTGCCTGGCGCGGCCAACAGGAAGACTTTCCACCAGCGCCCGCATCTGGAACTGGGCCGCCTTGAAGGCCGATGACAGACCCGGCCGGCCGATGAAGCCCGATCCGATCGGCCTCCGGTAATTGGCGAAGCTTTCCTTGAACGAATAGTCACCTGGCCCAAGGTCCATCTCGGTAAAGCCGGCCGCAGCCGCGGCCTTTATCACTTCGCCGAAAAGGATGATGCCCGGCGAATAGTCGGCGTACTTCCGATCGTAAGCCACGAACCACGCGTGCAGCGCTTTGGCCGCCCTCAAGCAAAACAACACGGCAACCGGCTGGCCATGGAGACGCAGCACAAACAACGCTCCGCCGAAATTCGGAT
>CALMWO010000223.1 GCA_937873805.1 uncultured Hyphomonadaceae bacterium | reverse complement strand
GCAGGTTTCGCAGCGCATCCGCGAGGGCGCCGACATCACCACCGCGACCAGCCAGGCGGAGGGGGTGGTCGTGGCCGAGGCCAACATGGCGGCGGATCGGGACGAAGACTTCAATACCCGCTACGCCAGCTATCGCGGCTGGCAGATGGCGATCGAGAAGGTGAAGCCAATCCCGCGAGACGTTGCCCGGCTCGATCTCAGCGCGATGGTGCGCGCGAACAAGCTGACCAGCACGGCGCAGGTGGTCGACTATTTCCTCGCCCGCTTCATGCCCGTGCAACCTGCGGCAGAGGCGCGTACGCGCCTGATCAAGTTCCTCGATACGGACCTTGGCACATCCGACATCAGCCGCGCTGACACCTACATGGAAGACTCGTTGAGGATGGTGACGCACCTCATCATGAGCCTGCCCGAATACCAGCTGGATTGATCGCCATGACAAAATGCACGCACGATCATGGATTGACGCGGCGCAGCCTGCTTCACACCGGGCTGGCTGCAGGCGCGGGGCTGGTCGCTCCGCCGCTGATGTTTGCGCCCTCCGCGATGGGCCAAACGAAACAGGGACAGAACGGCCGCATCCTCGTCGTTCTTGAACTCTCGGGCGGCAATGACGGCCTTAACACCGTCGTGCCCTATGCCGACGATGCGTATTATCGCCTGCGTCCGCAGATCGGGATCAAGCCTGCGCGGTTGCGCAAGCTCGACGACCATTTCGGATTGAACTCTGGCATGTCCGGGATGGAGAAGCTGTGGAAGGATGGCAAGCTCGCCATCGTGCATGGCGCAGGCTACGCCGATCCATCATTCTCCCACTTCACGTCGATGGCCTACTGGCACACGGCAGCGCCGAACAGTGGCGAGCAGTATGGCTGGGTCGGCAGGCTGGCGGATGCAATGGCGCCGCAGGCTCCAGCCAATTTCCTGATCAACATTGGCGCCAACCAGTCGCTGGCCGTCCGGGCGCACAAGCATGTGCCTGTCGTCTTCAACAACCCCGATAACTTCCAGCGCGAAGCATTCTTCGAAGAGAAGGAGGCGCTGGGGGCGCTCTCCAATCCCGCCAAGATGTCAAACGCATCACAGCGCTACCTACTCGACATCGCCAAGAGCGCCAACGATGCCTCGGCTACGGTGCGCAAGGCGTGGGCGGGTTATCGCTCGCCAATCGATTACGGGCTCACCGATCTTGGATTGCGGCGCGTGGCGGCGATGATCAATGCCGGCCTGCCCGCGCAGCTGTATTACACGTCCTACGCAAACAATGCCTTCGACACCCATGTCGTGCAGAACGACCTGCATGGTCGCCTGCTGACCTATACGTCGGACGCCATCTCCGGCTTCATGCAGGATATGGAGCGCATTGGCCGCGCGGACGACGTAACAGTCATGATCTTCTCGGAGTTCGGCCGGCGCGTGCCCGAGAATACCAGCCTTGGCACGGATCACGGCGCGGCCAACAACATGTTCGTCGTCGGCAAGAAGATCAAAGGCGGCCACTATGGCGACCTGCCGAGCCTCACAAAGCTCGATGCGGGCGACAACCTCAACTTCACCACGGATTTTCGGCGCGTCTACGCCACCATGGCTGAAGGCTGGCTCGGCCAGAAATCCGCGCCTGTTCTCAACGGCGCGTTCAAGCCGTTTGATATGTTTGCTTAGGTCCCGGAGCGCTTTCCGAGCTTTGGGGGCGCCCGGATCTGCTCAAGCTTCATGCAAGCAGACCTCAGCCATCGGAGAACGGTAGCCAGCGGCTCAGGTTGCGGCTGACCGGCGCACCAGCCTGTGCCAAGGTGAACCCGACTGGGAAGGGCGGGAATCATGGCGACACCTGACAAGCGAGATCTGTTCTATCCGGCGCTTGCCCTGGCCATTTCCCTGACGGCCTTCCTCGGCTTCACTTTCACCTATCTCGGCCCGCTGGCCACAAGCACCTACCCCGAGGTTTCGTGGGCCGTTCATGCGCACGGCATCGTCTATCTGGCGTGGTGCGTTTTCCTGCCGATACAGGCATCGCTTGCCCGACGCGCTTTCGCCGCGCACCGCGCCATGGGGTTGAGCAGCCTTGTGCTGGTCGCCGCGATGGCCGTCCTGGGCTTTCTCGTGATCGGTGTGAAGGTGCGGGCGGCCTTGCTGGGCGAGGGCGCGGAATTCTGGAAGTCGTTTGGCGTGCCGATCGCGGCCGGCCTTGTGCTG
>CALMWO010000222.1 GCA_937873805.1 uncultured Hyphomonadaceae bacterium | reverse complement strand
AAGCGCTGTTTTGAAACCTCAGGTCATCAAACGTGAAAAGCCCCGCGCGGTGGCGCAGGGCTTTCCAGTCGAATACCAGTCTAATGGTTGGATAAACTAGTAGCCGCGCTTTTCAGCTTCGCGGTTGGCGTCCTTGCGGGCGTCTTTCACGTCCTCTTTGATATTGCCGACGGCTTTCTGGGTCTTGCCGGCAACTTCCTTCATGCCGCCTTCGATCTGGTGCTTCGGGGAATCGACAGCCTTGCCGAACTCCTTCTGCACCACGCCTGCGGCTTCCTTGATCGTGCCCTTGATCTGGTCCTTGTTCATGATTTCTGTCCTCTGGTTGTGACTGCCCAAGCCCGCCAATAACGTTGCGAGAAGGACAGGGTTCCAGCGACAGCTAACCTGGGATCACAGCCGGAAAACGCCTTCGATCACCGTGCGCGCGCGTCCGATCAACTTCACCCGATCTCCTGCCATGCGCGTGGTGATGTGCGCGCCGCGACCCGGATAAGCCTGGAAGCAGTTCAGCTCCGCCTTGCCCAGCTGCTCCGAAAAGAACGGCGCAAGGATGCAATGCGCAGAACCCGTCGCCGGATCTTCCGGAATGCCGGACCCCGGCGCGAAGAAACGCGACACGACATCGAATGCGCCTGTCTTCCATCCTGCGCCCGGCGCCGCACAGATCAGATTGCCACGCCCACCCGTTGCGCCACCCGCGATCAGGTTGATCCGGGCAAGGTCCGGCTTCAGCGCGATCACATCATCGGGCGATGCAAACACCGCCATCAGATAGGGCCCCGCCACCAGCTCCCGTGGCCGCGCGCCCAGCGCCTCGACCAGCTCCTCCAGCATCGGCACGGCCCGCGGAGGCTGCGCCGGAAAATCCATCTCCAACCGGCCATCCGCCAGACGCTTCACGGTCAGCCGCCCTGATTTTGTATCGAACCCGATCTCCGGCCCGTCAAAACCCAGATGCGCATAAAGCGCGTGCGCACTCGCCAGCGTTGCATGCCCGCACAGCGGCACTTCCAGCGCCGGCGTGAACCAGCGCAGGTCAAACGCGCCGCCGCCCCTGGCAACGATGAACGCCGTCTCCGCGATATTGTTCTCCGCCGCGATCGCCTGCATCACCTCGGCAGCGGGGAACGCATCCATCGGCATCACAGCCGCCGGTCCACCCGCCATCGCCGTCTCGGCAAACGCATCGATCTGGAAAAATGTGTGCTCGGTCATGGCCGCTCTCCAAGAGCAGCGGACCTACACCCGCGCGCTGCGCTGGAGAAACGATACTAACTCAGCAATCGATGAGCCCTGCTTATGCAGGCCGCCACTTCGCGAACATCATCTGGAAAGCCTCAGGGTCACGCGACGGCCAGCCATGATCCACCGGCCCGTTGCCCTGCCCCAGCCCAGGCGCACGCGTGATCGCCTCGACCAGATACGCCCGCGCCAGCGCCACCGCATCGATCAGAACAAGCCCGCGCGCCAGCCCCGTCGCAATGCCAGACGCCAGCGTGCATCCCGTCCCGTGCGTCGCCTTGGTCACGATGCGCGGCCCGTCGAAGAAATGCTCGCCGCTCTCGGTCGCCAGCACATCGACGATCACATCCCCCGGCACATGCCCGCCTTTGATCAGCGCCGCCTTCGCGCCCATGTCCAGCAGCTTCTCCGCCGCCCGCCGCTGCCCGTTGATCCCATCCACTGCCTTGCCCGTCAGCACCTCCGCCTCCGGCGCGTTCGGCGTCACCAGCGTGGCGTTCGGTATCATCAGCCGCCGCACCGCATCCACCGCCCCCTGTGGCAGCAACACATCGCCCGACGTCGCGACCATCACTGGATCGATCACGCGCGGAATACTGCGCGCGATCTCGTCGAACGCCTCCGCAATCGTCTCGACCAGCAGCTTGTCTCCCAGCATGCCCGTCTTCAGCACATCAGCGCCGATATCCTTCAGCACCGCTTCCATCTGCGCCCGTACAGCCTTCGGCGGCGTCGCCACCACGCCGCTCACACCCAGCGTGTTCTGGATCGTCAGCGCCGTGATCGCCGTCGCCGCATACCCGCCCAGCGCCGTCACCGTCTTGATATCCGCCTGAATCCCGGCGCCTCCGCCAGAATCCGATCCGGCGATAATCAGGACTCTTCCCAAAGGTTTGGGCGCTTTGGACTTGTCTTTTTGCATCTCAGCCATGAACCCTCATAGCCGCAGAGTCGTTTTGGGGAAACGCATGGCCATCGCGAAAAAGAAGTCTGCCGCCAAACCGGCAGCGCGCGTCGCGCCCATGAAGGCCGCCGATACCAAGGACCTCACCGCAAAAGCCTTCATGGCAAAGCTCAAGACCTTCCAGTCCGACGACGAGCTGCGAAAGATAAAAGGCTACTTCAAATCCGGCGAAGGCCAGTACGGCCATGGCGATACGTTCATCGGCGTCCGTATGGGAACGCTGTTCGCCCTCGCCAAATCCTTCGTGCAGATGAGCCCCGCCGAAATCGAACGCCTGATGGAAAGCGACATCCATGAAGCCCGCGCCGGCGCCATGTCGATCATGGGCCAGCAGGCCATGCTGAAGACCACGACTGAGGCGCGCCGCAAGGAACTATACGACCTCTATCTCCGCCGCCACGACCGCATCAACAACTGGGATCTCGTCGACCTCGCCGCCAAGCCCGTCATCGGCCAGTACATCGCCGACAAGCCCCGCACGATCCTCCGCAAGCTCGCAAAATCGAAGAACCTGTGGGAGCGCCGCACCGCGCTCTACGCCTGCCTCTGGTTCATCATGAAGGAAAAGACCGTCGACGACACCGAGGCCGTCTGCGAGATCCTGATCAACGAGAAGGAAGAGATCATCCAGAAAGCGCTCGGCGGACTTATCCGCTGCATTGGCATCGACCGCCCAAGACTCCACGCCTTCCTGCAAAAGCACGCTGCAACAATGCCGCGCGTGGCCCTGCGCTATGCGGTTGAGAAACTGAGTGCAGCCGACAAGAAGAAATACATGGCGATGGGCAAGTAAGCCCATCAGCCCGGCGGCGCGAACGCTGTCTTGAAATCAAACGCCTCAGCGCTTGGCCCCACGCGCCCGATCAACTCCAGCTTCGCCATGCCCTCGGCCAGCGTCGGCGCACGCCCCGCCTCGATCCACCACAGCGCAAGATAGGCCGGCATCTCAACGAACCACTCCGCCCGCCGCCGCATCACGGTGCGATGGGTACGATTGCGGTATGCAAACGCCGCCAGCTGCTCGATGCTTTCCCAAACCGTGATGTTGATCGTCAGCGCCGGATCGTCGCTGTCGCCCTCGCCGATCATGCGCCAGACAAACCCCGGCGACCCTTCTGCCAGCGCATTCACCTCATCCAGCGCAGACTCGAAATCCGCATTGACCGGGTGCTCGCGGGGCTCACGAAACCGCGCCACATTGATCTGCGCGATATGCCAGCTCATGGCTTGTCATCCCCCGCCTGCGGGCTGTCACCCGCTCGTCAGCGCCACGAACACGTCCTCGAGGTCCGGCTCTTCCGTCGCAAGGTCACCGATCTTCACGCCCGAATCCCGCAGCTTGGCGAGCAGCTGCTCAATCGTCGTCGCATCCGACTTGTACGTGATTGCAAGCTGGCCATCGTTGCGGATGGTCGCATCGAGCCCTGCGAATGCCGGCGGCACAGCAGCCAGCTCAGTCTCCGGCCGGACCACCAGCGTCTTGTAGTTCAGCCGCCGCAACAGAACCGGCGTCGGCTCGCACGCCGTCACCAGACCATGATTGATGATGGCGATCTGGTCGCACATCTCCTGCGCCTCTTCGAGATAGTGTGTCGTCAGCACGATGGTCGTGCCCCGCGCATTCAGCTTGCGCACATACTCCCATAGCGATCTGCGCAGCTCCACATCCACGCCCGCCGTCGGCTCGTCGAGGATCAGGATCGGCGGCGTATGCACCAGCGCCTTGGCCACCATCAGGCGCCGCTTCATCCCGCCCGACAGCTGCCGCACATAGGCGTGCTTCTTGTCGCCCAGCCCCAGCGCGTCGAGAATCTCGTCCGTCCGCCGTTCGGCGCCCGGCACGCCGTAAAAACCCGCCATCAGCTCCAGCGTTTCGCGGGGGGTGAAGAACGGATCCATGTTGATTTCCTGCGGCACGATGCCCAGCGCGGCCCGCGCCTCGCGTGGCCGCTTGTCGGCGTCGATGCCCCAGATGTTCACGGCGCCGGATGTCTTGTTCACCAGCCCCGCCAGAATGTTGATCAGGGTCGATTTGCCCGCCCCGTTTGGTCCCAGCAGGCCGAAGATCGAGCCCCGCGGCACCTGCAGATCGACCCCCTTCAGCGCTTGCTTGGCAGGCATCTTCTTGGAGGCCGCATAGGTCTTGGTCAGGCCCGTGACATCAATGGCCAGTTCGGGAAGCGTGGACGACGAATCGGGCAAGTTGGGCGACCTTCTGGCTGGCCCACGGCCGCATTGACGGCGGCGGCGGGCAGCCCATAGGTAAGGCGCATTCCGCCGCCCCGCAAATCAGCCGGGCTAATGAGAGAACGAAATGTCTTCGAAGACCTCTGCCCCGGCCTCGCTCACGAACCCGCCTGAGATTGTCGTGGTCGCAACCAGGAAAGTCGCCTGCGACGGCGTCGGTGGCGCGCTTGGCCATCCGAAGGTCTGGTACGACATGTCCGAGCAGGATTATGTCGAATGCAAATACTGCGACCGCGTGTTCGCCCTCAGAGGCGGCAGCCAGGATCCAAGCCCTGCCGGCAAATAGCCAGCGTCTGCCGCACCTGCGAATTTTTCACTTTGCGCCTGTAACCGCGATGTAACGGACGTAACACTGCGTCCCGTTACGGTAATTCACCTCCCGCTCCGTCAATTCCACCGGCAGAAGCCGCCCAACAGCCCGTGAAACGGGCATGGGCGGATTGCCCAACCGACTGGCGTGGAGGATCTCCCCGATGACGACCTGGACCCGCACCTTGATGGGCGGCGCGACTATGCTCGCGTTGTTGTCAGCGTCTCCCGCCTTCGCCCAGAACTCCTCCCCGGCCTCGCAGACCGAGCAAGCCGGCCCCTCCGCCGACGATCCACAGGCCCCCCAGAAGTCGGACAAGGCCGATACCGTCGTCATCTTCGGCCGGGCCGAGGAACAGATCGGCACAGCCACGTCCGCTTCCGAAGGCGTCGTCGGCTACAAGGATCTCTCGACCCGCCCGATCAGCCGCGCCGCCGAACTGGTCGAAGTCATCCCCGGCATGATCGCCACCGAACACTCCTCCGGCGGCAAGGCCAACCAGTACTTCCTCCGCGGCTTCAACCTCGACCATGGCACCGACTTTGGCGGCTTCATCGACGGCGTGCCGATCAACCAGCGCTCGCACCCGCACATGAGCGGCTATCTCGATCTTAACCTCCTGATGGCCGATTTGGTCGAGCGCGTCGAATTCAAGAAGGGCATCCAGTACGCCGAGAATGGCGACTACACCGCCGCCGGCTCCGCCTCTTTCGTCCTCTACGACAAACTCCCCGAAAACTACGCCCAGCTCCGCATCGATGCGGAGGGCGAATACCGCCTCAGCGCCGCCGGCTCATGGGATGTCGGCGAAGGCACGCTGCTGGCCGCCGCGTCGCATGAAGGCGGCGACGGCTCGTTCGACCTCCCCGCCAAGCTCGACAAGTCCACCGCCTATCTCAAATACACCCAGCCCCTTTCCTTGGGCAGCATGGGTGAGGCCAAACTGCGCCTCGGCCTCATCGGCTATTCCAATGACTGGATCGCAACTGACCAGATCCCCAAACGCGCCGTCGACGACGGCACGATCAGCCGCTTCGGCTTCATCGACCCCACGAATGGCGGCCGGAGCCGCCGCTACATCGCCTCCGCCGGCCTCGACTGGGATGACGCCAGCCTGCTCGCCTATTACCAGCGTTCAGAGCTGAACCTGTTCCATAACTTCACCTATTTCATCGATCCTGTCCTTGGCGATCAGGTCGAGCAGGTCGAGCGCCGCAACGCCGCGGGCGTCCGCGGAAAGATCGAGCGCGAGTTCGACCTGTTCGGCGTCCGCACAGAAGGCCGCATCGGCGCCGATGCGCACATGGATTGGCTTGAAGAGGCCGGCCTTTACCGCACCACCGCCCGCGTCCGCACCTCGGCGATCGCCACTGACAAGGTCGACGTCCTGCAGGCCGACGTCTGGGGCGACATCACCCTTCACTGGACCGACCGTTTCCGCACGACATTCGGCCTGCGCGCCGACTATATCGACGGCGAAGTCGATGGCCTCGTCGCCGCCAACGCCGGTTCGAAGTCGGGCACGCAGTACAGCCCGAAGATCAACATCGCCTACCAGATCTCGGATGATCTCGAAGTCTATGCCGGCGCCGGCATCGGCTTCCACTCCAACAACATTGTCGGCGTTGTCCAGACGCAGGACCCCGTCACCGGCGACCCCGTCGACCCCGCCACGCTCTTCGCCGAGAGCCGCGGCGGCGAGGTCGGCCTGCGCTGGGAGCCCAACTCCACCTTCAACCTCTCAGCCGCCATCTTCGCGCTCGAGTTCGATAGTGAGCTGATCTATGTCGGCGACGCCGGCATCTCGGAGCCGTCCGACCCGACCCGCCGCTATGGCTTCGAAGTCGCAGCCTTCTGGAACCCGGTCGACTGGCTCGCCTTCGACGCGTCCTACGCATCGTCCAACTCGCGCTTCCAGGATGCGCCGTCGAACTTCGATCGCATTCCCAACACAGTCGAAGGTGTCGCCGCCGCCGGCGTCACCTGGCTCCCCGGCGATGGCTGGGAGGGCTCGCTGCGCGTCCGCTATCTCGGCCCTGCTCCGCTGCTGGAAGACAACTCCGTCCGCGCCCCGTCGACCACCCTCGTCAACGCCGGCATCTCCAAGGATCTCGGCAATTTCGAGATCGGCCTCGAGATCATGAACCTGCTCGACGCCAAGGACTACGACATGGTCTATTTTTACGAGAGCCAGCTCGCGAGCGAAGCAGCCCCGGTGGAAGACATCCACTACCACCCGGTCCACCCGCAAACCTTCGTGCTGACGCTGAAGGCCAAGTACTAGTAACGGACGAGTCCCCTACCCAAATACTGGGCGTTCCAGCGGGCTTCTGCTGAAAAACCGAGTCTTTACATCGCCAACCGCGACTCATCCGCCCCCGGACGTTTTGCGTATGGAATGTGACAGCGGATTCAGTTAGGGCTCGACCCGGAACGGTCGGGTTTCTCGGGGCTTACGGGACTATGCGGGCTTCAACGTCCAGATTTGTGTACTGCCTTGGCCTTCTTGCGGTGACGGCCTGCGCAGTGCTGCCTGAAGCCCTGCCCAGCGTGATGGCTGCCAGCCACACGGAAGCCAAGCCCCTCACCACCGAAATGCGCCTTGCCCAGGCGATCCGTGGCCGCGTCGAACTGGCTGCCAACGTTCCGTTGGAAGACCCCAGCATGGTCGAAGCCATCGCCACTGAAACGGCGCTGCGCGATCTGGCCTTTGCCGACGACGCCGTCTCGACCCGCCGCGACCTGATCTACGCGCTCACCGATGAACTGTCGGATGCGCTGGCTGAGCGTGAAGAGGTTGCCGAAACCCATCCGGCACGCGCCAAGGCCGACGCCGTCGTCACCGGCCTCACCGCAGCGATCAACACCGAAGTCCGCCGCAACCGGATCTAGCGTCCCGGCTATGGGCCCAAGCCAGCAGCCCAACCTGCTGGCATTGACGCCCGGCGCCTCACGCGCCAACCCTCTCCCGAAAGAATAATCGGGGAAGAACACCATGAAGCGCATCCTTGCCGCCCTCGCCCTGCTGGCGTCGACCGCCTGCACCACGACGGCGCCCCTGCCCGATCTCACACAGACACCGCCGCCCCGCGCCCCGCGCTTTGACGACGCCATCGCGGCGTTCGAAGCGGGCGACAAGACCGCCATGCCGCCCAGATGCGCAACGCTGTTCGTTGGCGCGTCTTCCATTCGTTTCTGGAAATCGCTGAAGGAAGATTTTCCCGATCGCACCGTCATCAACCGCGGCTTCGGCGGTTCGACCGTGTGGGAAGTCGATCACTATTTCGACCGCGTCGTCGCGCCCTACCATCCGAAGGAAATCGTCTTCTACGCCGGCGAGAATGATCTCTGGGTCGACAAGCGCACTGCAGACGACATCTACGCAGACTTCGTCCAGTTCATGCGCCTCAAGGAAAAGGCGCTTGGCGCGACGCCCGTCTGGTTCATCTCCGCCAAGCCTTCGAAACAGCGCTTCGAACAGTTCGCCCAGCAGGCAAACCTCAACGCGAAGGTCAAAGCTCTCGCCGATACGCGCGACGATCTCGCCTACATCGACATCGTCCCCGCCATGCTGAAGCCAGACGGCAAGCCGAAAGACATCTTCGTCGCCGACGACCTCCACATGACCCCCGAGGGCTACACCCTCTGGACCCCCATCGTCGACGCCGCCCTCGACGCCGGCCAACCCGCCAAGGCGCCCGGCTGCTAAAGACGAACCCTCCCGAAAGGCGCCCGCTCTCTGGAAGCGGACAACTTGTTGTCCGCGTTCCCGGCGAAGGCCTGGGTGAGGAGTGGCGCCGCAGGCGCGATTTGGTCCGGGG